>JAISZQ010000102.1 GCA_031269165.1 Spirochaetaceae bacterium | reverse complement strand
ATGACGGGCGGATTAAATCCGTGCAAATCCGCGTAATCTGCGGTTAAGAATCCTTAGAGCCTGTTCAAAAACCCCATGGGACACAACCCTCCGCTGTGATTCGGGGGCGTTACGGGGGTGGTAAACCCCCGTTGAAGGGGGTAGCGGAGGGCTCAAGCCCGGAGCGAGGGGGAAGGCTTTCCCCCTTTTGCCGTTCCCCTTTTTACTGAGATTTTGAACAGGCTCTTACGTTGTTGACGGGGATAGCGTACCACCGGAAGGCGGCGTTGCCGCCCTTCGATGATTGTCCCAAAAGACGGTATCGCACACGTAACGGCGGTACAGCCTCTTCTGAAAAAAAGGCTTATCTTTTTCCCCAAAACATCCGATAATGATAAAAAATGGGCTATACGGACAAACCTTTACAGATTGACGAACGCTGGTGGAAAGCCGGGGAGATGCAAAAAATATGGCCCGCCGAGTTTTTGCGAGCCCGTGAGGCAACGTGTGTCTCCGCATGCGACCGGTTCCTTGATGCGGACTATCTCTCCGACAGCATTTGGCTCCTGTCACGCGGCGGGCGCATGACGCAGGCGATCCTCATGTATAGCAAGCGGACGCTCTTTCCCGTGCTGGGCGAGTTGACCGCCGTTCCGGTGCCGGTGTTTCTGAAACGCTTCCTGCTCTCGGCTCCGGTTCACGCCGTCCACGGCTTGCTGGATGATGTGTCCGTTATGGAAGCGGTGCTGTATCCGCTGGGTTACGAGCCGGTCGCCCGCACGGATTACTATCTCATGGCCTATGATGATTTTACCACCGTGCCTGAATGTTCTGCCCATGTGCCGGGGCTGCCGGGACTGACGCTCAGGCCCGCTCAAATCTCCGATTACAAGGCGTTGTTCGAGATGCACCTCAGTTATGAGTTGGAAGAGGTCGCGGTAAACATGAAGCGGTATAAGCCGGAATTGGCGCGACTTTCTCTTTCCCGTATTCTTGAACGCGAGGAGATACTCGTTGCGGAATACGGAGGGGAACTCGTGGGGAAAATCAACACCAACGCGCGCTCGTTTACCCGCCGACAACTTGGCGGAATCTATGTGAAGCCGTCCTACCGCAGGATGGGTATCGCGCAAGTGATGGTCGCCGCGATGCGGGACCGATTCCGCCGGGAAAGAATCCCCCTCTCCCTCTATGTCCGCAAGTCCAACGTCGCCGCCCAGATCGTGTACAAACGAGCCGGATTCCGCACGGTCGCCGATTACCGGATCAGTTACACCCAATAGCGGCGCAGTCCCCCCATCAACAACTTAAGAATTTTGGTCCGCGGATTGACGCGGATTTTCACGGATTATACCCCGCTCGATCCGTGTTAATCCGCGGACCTTTCTTTTCTTTTTGCTTAAGTTGTTGACAGTGGAAGGCGCGGCAATCTGTTGCCGTTCCCCCTTTTGCTAAGATTTTGAACAGGCTCTAAAACATTTGATATCAGAGGCTGTTCCAAAACTTCAAGTTTTTGGAACAGCCTCACCATGCTGTTTCTCCCGCATCTCTCGGTAAAAAAGGAAATGACGCTACCTGGGAGCGGTGTGTCGAAGAGCGGCGTTGTAGCACGACACTACTTCACCATCTCCAGCGTGTAGTCCGCTTTGCCGAGGCCCAGTTCTTCGAGAAAGCCAAGCTGGGAGTAGGGGTCTTTGCCGTGGAGACGCTCGAAGAGGTGGCCTTTATTACCGAGCGTGATCCCCACCGGGATGCCTTCCGGGTTCAGTTTCTCCCACGTGATCTGGTCGAGGCTGGCCTTTTCGATGGCCGCGATGTCCCACGACGACATCACGCCGATGTCCGGCACGAGGGCGGGCGTGGTCATCCCCCAACAGTCGCACATCGCCGTAATGCTGATGAGCAGATTGATGAAAAAGACGTTGCCCGGCTCAAACGTATCCAGCACCGTCTTCGTGCAGAGGGCCAGCCCCTTCTGAAAGTCGAGATAACTCGCGTCCGTTTTCGTGATCGCGCCCACCGGACAGACCTTGAGGCAGTGCTGACAGAGCGTACAGTTGTGAAAGTTGATGGTGTACTCACCCTCTTTGGTGAAACTGTTCGCCTTGTGGTTACACGCCGCGATACACTGCTCGCAGTGCGTACACTTTTCGCCGTCCCACTTGAGCCCGCCCTCAAGCCCGTGCTGCTCGCGCCGCGTCCGGTCGCTGACACAGCCCATCGCAATGTTTTTCACCGCCCCGCCGTAAGCGCAACAGCCATGCCCCTTCACATGGGAAAAGTCGATGAGGAAGTCCGCGTCGTGGATAAGCCCGCCGATGTCAACGTGCCGGAACGATTTGAGATGCACCTCCTTCGTGTAGAGATACTTGCCCAGATACCCGGCGACATCCAGCACCGGCGCGCCGAGGCTCTCCTGCGTATACCCCCGGTGTTCAGGGTGCCGCATCGCCACATAGTGGTCGGTAAAGAAACAGTTTCCCCCGTGATCCTTCACAAACTGCGCGAGAAGCCGCATAAACACCGGCGGAATCGTCGTGTACCCGACTTCGGACCCGACGTGCACTTTGATTGCCACCGTCTTGTCCTTGACCCGGTCGCCCAGCCCGCTTGCCAGAAGTTGTCTCTCCAGTTTTCGCGGCAACGTCTGCTCCGCCTCGTAAGCCGTAAACGCCATATTCGAAAAAAGCACTTTGTTCGCCATATAATCCTCTCCGTTATCTTGATGCTCCTATCTTGCTAAACATTGGTTCGCTCGTCAATCCCCCTCGTGTCCCCTTCGGAGAATGGCCTGTTCCGCCGTGATACGGGGGCGTTGCGGGGGTGTCCCCCGCTGAAGGGGGTAGCGGAGGACGGCTCAAACCATTGCGGACCCCGCAATGGTTTGAGCGGGCCGTAGCGAGGGGGGAGACTTCCCCCCATAAAATACTCAGGCGTTATTGCCGTGTCTAAAATTGCCGATTTCCCCTTTTGCTGAGATTTTGAACAGGCTCTGAGGTCCGCAGTACGGGAACTTTCAATTTGCGGCAGATTAGGGTAGAATGGAGAACATGGGTATCGAGACACGTTCTGCGGTGAAGCACCGGGAACATTTGAAAGAGCCTGAGATGTACCGCGTGGTGCTGCTCAACGACGATTATACGACGATGGATTTTGTGGTGACGATTCTTGAACTGGTGTTTCGCAAATCGGCGGCAGAGGCCGAGAAAATCATGCTCGACGTACACAAGAACGGCCGGGGGGTGGCCGGTTGCTACACGGAGGACGTTGCCCGGACGAAGGCCGCGCAGGTTCACACGGTTGCCGCACAAAAACAGTTTCCGCTTGCCTGTGTGGTTGAGCCGGACAAATAGGCGGGATGGCGGTATGAAGAAGATCGTGTTTCTGGATATTGACGGGACGCTTATGGCAATGGATCAGACGATCCCGCTATCCGCGATTGAGGCGTGTCGGAGCGCGCGGAAAAACGGCCACCTGCTCTACATCTGTTCGGGGCGGCAGTCTATCGAGATTCCCCGGCAGGTGCGCGAGATCGGGTTTGACGGCCTCGTAAGCGCGGGTGGCGCGAGTATCGAGACGGCCGGGCGGAATATCTTTCAGGCGTTTATGGACAGGGGAACCGTGATCCGCATCGTTGATTTTTTTAGCGCCCGCCGCGAAGCCTTTGCGCTTGATCTGCCCGACCAGAAAATATCGACCCCGGCGCTCTGGGCGTTGATGGAGCGCGCGTTCCGTTCGATAAAAGGGAAGGAAGCAAAAGGAAAAGATGCAAGAAAAGGAGGGGGAGGGCGCGGCAACGCAAACGATACCAGTTGCCGACCCCTCGCTCCGGCCAGCACAAACCCTTACGGTCCCATAGGGTTTGTGCCGTCATCCGCTACCCCCTCTGCGGGGGACAAAACCATGCGGCGTATGGTTTTGTGGGCGTACCCCGAGCGTCCACGGACGGACGCAGGACTGAGTACGCCCCGGCCCGGAAGCCCGAAGCAGGATGCGGAGGGCTGTAGGGAGCCCCCCGCAACGCCCCCGTAAGGCTACGCTCAGGCGGCAACCACGACGCGCAAAGGCGATGACGTTTTGAGGGCTCGCCGCCCCCACCGCTTGTTGCTTCCTAAACCCGCCCAAAGGCGTGCTCTGCGGCGCGGCAATCTTCCTGCTATCCGCCCGTTAAACGGCACTTGCCCCCGCCCGTCATTGCGAGCGGAGCGAAGCAATCCAGGGTGAAGGCATTCCACGGCTGGATTGCTTCGTCGTCGGCAAATGCCGCCTCCTCGCAATGACAATGGTTCTCCCGTCATTGCGAGCGAGCGGCACATTGCCGGGCGAAGCAATCCAGGGAGAACGCCCCTCGGCTGGATTGCTTCACCAACGGCAACTGTGTTGCTGCGGGTTCGCAATGACACCCTCACCTCTTATCCCTTAAATCCGCGTCCTCTGAACCGCCCTATATGGCGCGCCATCAGGCGCAATCTGTGGACCATTCTTATTGTTCCATTTGCTTACGTTGTTGACAGGGGGAGAAGTCCACTGTCAACAACTTAAGAATTTTGGTCCGCGAATGGCGCGAATAAATACGAATAATACATACCCATCAGCGCGTATTCGCATACATTCGCGGACATTCGCGGACAAAAAAACTAAAAGTCTGTATAATCCGTTGATCACTCTTATATTCCATTTGCTTACGTTGTTGACAGGGGAGAGAAGTCTCCCCCTCGTTCCGGCCGAAGATTGCTCCACAAGCACGTCCTCCTCCTTAGAGCCTGTTCAAAAACCCCACGGGACGCAAGCCTCTGCGGTGATTCGGTCGCGGGCTTTGCCCGCTTCTGGAGTTTCGGGCGGGGCGGGCAAACACGTTTGCCTACGCCCCGCTTGTTCCGAAACTCCATGACTGAAATTCGGGATTCGGGGGCGTTACGGGGGTCTGACCCCCGTAGAGGGGGATAGCGGAGGGCGAAGACCGGAGCGAAGGGGGAGACTTCCCCCTTTTTGCTGAGATTTTGAACAGGCTCTAAGGTTCTGGTGACGGCACGCTGCCCTGGAGCCTGAGTTTTTCCGTGATGACGTGGGCCGCCGCTTCGATGAGCCGGGGACGCGGGAGGCTGCCGGTTTTCAGGGCGGCAAGGAGGGCGGCATGAATGTCAAGCAGTGTTGACGGCCAAGCGATGATCATGTCCGCACCGGCGGCGATTGCAGAAACGGCGGCATCCTCGGTCTTGACCGACGCAACCGCGCCCATCGCCAAGTCGTCGGTAAAGATGATGCGCGAAAACCCCAGCCGTTCCCGTATCTGATTCTGGATCACCGTTGGAGAGAGGCTCGCATTGCGTTCCGCATCCCACTCTTTCACGATGACGTGCGAGACCATGAGGCCGGACGGCTCGGCTTTCTCAATCACCTCGGCAAACGGCGCGCTGTAGTCCTCAAGCACCTTTATGCTCAGCGAGAGAACGGGCAGATTCTCGTGGGGGTCCAGATTAGAGTTGCCCGGAAAATGCTTTATCACGCACAAAACGCCCGTGCGCCGCATCCCTTCGATAAAGGCCGCCGCCGCGTCAACGACAAAGTCCCGCTCGAACCCATAGGCGCGTGACGAAAGAAACTGTTTGTTCGTGTCGTCGAGGATCTCGACCACCGGCGCGAGATTCAGCGTAAAGCCAAGCGCGGCGATCTCGTTCCCCGACCGGAACGCATCCTCCTCAATTGCCTGCAATGCCGCGTCCTTTCCATCGCGTAAATAAATATCCCGGTATGAAAGCGGAGCGGGAAGATGTTCAACGCCTGAGCCAAACCGATGGACGAGGCCGCCTTCATGATCAACGGCAATCAAGGGCGGGAGCAGGACGGGATCCTCGCCCGAATCAAGCGGAACCGACGCATACGCGGCAATCTCCGCATTTAACGCGATGATGCCGCTTTTCGGGCCGTCCACGTTTGGCTTGAACAGCAAGACCGCTCCCGGCTTGACCGCCCGTAGCCGATTTCTGCTCGCGTCGTAGAGTCGGCCCTTGCCGTCGACCGCCGTCATAATGACTTGGCCCGCAAGCTCGCTGTCGTTCAACGATGCGGCGATGGCGAACGCCCTTTCCCCAAGCGTGTCTTCGACGGTTTGTCCGGGCGTCGTTACCTCGTCTTCAGGGGGCGGCAATTCCGGCACGGGCGTTTCCGACACAGGTGCTTCCGGCACGGGCAATTCCGGTACCGGCGTTTCGGGCACGGGCGTTTCCGGCATGAATGTTTCGGGCACGGGCGTTTCCGGCGGTATCGTCCGGCAGGAAACAGCCAATCCCAGCGCGAGGAAAAGAAAGAGCCAAACGCGGGATTTCGGTTTGCTTCGGAGAACCCGGCGGGAATTTGGAGACGGGGCGTCCTTGACGCCTTCGGGGGGCCGCCCGCCCGCTGAAGGGGGAGTTGTCGCGGACGTTGCCCGCTTCCGGCGTTTTGGACAGGATGGACGTGCGGTCGCTGCCTTCGTCCTGCTTCCCCAAAACGCCTCGTAATGGAGCCGGTCTGAAACGAGGGACCGGCGATAAATGGTGCCGCGACTTCCCCCTTTAAGATTTTCCATTTTCCATTCCCCGCAGGAATCGGCTTTTTCCTTGAAGCCTTGCCGGTTTCCTGCTATCAAATTCACGCTAGAGAAACCGCCCGATCTCATATATCGAATCAATATGCGGCGCGGACGGGGCTTTTTCCCATTCCGATTGATCGTCGTTCACCAGCACGGCCCTGCCGCCTGAGTCCATGTAGCCCTGCACATACTGCGCGTAGTCATCGGCGAACAAGGTTTCTTCTATAGTATAGCCGGAAAGCGACAACGCGCCTGAGTAGGCGTTCCGATGCGGCTTGCCCTTGAAACCCGACCGCACCACGTCCCATATCCCCAAGAAGAGATCGTCAATCTGCAAAAAACGCAGAATACGCTCAGCGTGAAAGGCAGGCGCGTTGGTGAGCACCGTCATGGGAAGGTGAAGGCTCTGCAAAAAGGGGCGGATATGCGGATCGAAGGCCACCTCGAGGAGTTCCTCTTCTGGATGGACATAGCGCATATAGTGCCACGCCTTTTCATCTTTATCAGGCCCGTCCAAACCGTGTTCCGCTTGCAGCCATTCAAGCGTCGTCCCAAACTGCGGCTTCCGGTTCGCGCGCAACGTCCGGGCCTCTTCAAAACTGACGCATAAAAGCTCAGCGATGAAACAAATCATACGCCTCGTGTTCTCCGCCAAGATACGCGCCGACCCCGGATAGAGCGTCCCGTCCAGATCAAGAAGTAAGTGCTTTACCATAGCCTTATTATACCACCATGCGCCGCCTTGCAACAGGAGACTTCATCGCGGCCCCGGGCGACATCATTTACTTGAGCCTGTTCCAAAACCCCGCTATAAAGGGGAAAGCCTTCCATTGTCAACAACTTAAAAAATTTGTCCGCGAATGGCGCGAATAAATACGAATAATACATACCCATCAGCGCGTATTCGCAACGCCATGTATGGCGCACATTCGCGTACATTCGCGGACAAAAAAACTAAAAATCTGTGT
>JAISZQ010000385.1 GCA_031269165.1 Spirochaetaceae bacterium | reverse complement strand
GCGGGAACAGCATTGGAATGTCCCGGTCAACGTGAAAAAATCGCACACTCATATTCCCAGTATATCACTTGTCGGGCTTGTCGCGGTACCAGCCGGGCTAAGTCCCACAGACTCCTAGGCGGCGGATGTGTGTTCATCATGGAAGGCGGTACGATTTACGGTAAAGCCGACAGCCTTCCCGCCGGGACAGATGCAAGCCTCGCCAACAGTGCGCGGGGAGTCACTATATGTCGTTAAGTATGGACAGTGAGGTAGGCAGGGAGGACACGGCGAAGTAGGGCAGGGGCGGTACATACACGCAAGGCGGCGTCTCCCAGACTGGCGGCGGAAAAATTAGCACCACGGACGACACGCTGATTGCGGTGCCGGGGAAGTAACGGTAAAAAATACGGTGGGTTGCGTGTCAAACGCCACCCGCCCCCGTCCGTACGCGAGCGGCACGCCTCAAAGCGCGTTCACGGACGACCCCGGGCGTGCGCACAAGCACGGGGCCTATCCGAGCCTGGGTAGCGTGCCCACCCCCGGCTTTAACCGTTCAGGCGACGACAGGCAGTGCCTCCGCCGCTTCTTCAGACTCTTCCGCGAAGCAGTCGTCCTCGAATTCCCTCAGTTCCTCTTCACTGACAAGTCCGGCACTGTACCCGTCCTTCACTATTTCATGGCATACCATTGCGATTTCATCTCTATACTGTTTCATGGATAAATCTCCTTATATAGTCCATTAACCGTTCATGGAGTTGCTCCTCGTTATATGAAAAAGCGACTCTTGCGGCTAGTTTAAAACCTTTTAACTGCTTCACGCTTATGTTGTCCCTGTTCGACTTGGCGAAACCGTACACAAAGAACGCCCGTTTCCCGCTCTTAAAAAACACGATTACCCGGTAACCGCCGGACTTACCGCCGCCGAAACGTGCCAACCTGAGCTTATAGACCCCGCCGCCCAAATCAGCGTCACTTCGTCCAGCCTCAAGCAGGCGCACCGCATCTTTCAACTCATCGTCAAATATGCCTTCTTTTTCCACAAAGCGTGAAAACCACTGGTTTTTGAATATCCGCACTATCGCTCCTCTTTCAGTATAACCCAAAGGGAAGAAGAAAACAAGCCTTCGTAGCACATCGTTTTCAAGGCGGGGAAAAGCCGCAACAACGCGCCAACCCCGGCTTTAACCGTTCAGGCGACAACAGACAGTGCCTCCGCCGCTTCTTCAGGCTCTTCCGCGAAGCAGTCTTCCTCGAATTCCCTCATTTCTTCTTCGTTTACCGCGCCTATGGTATACATATCTTTCATCATATCGAGGCAAACTTCGGACATCTCATCTCTATACTGTTTTCCCATAACGCAACTCCTTATATTTCCCTGTTTCCAGCAGTTTTTTCACGTGCTCATCAGTCAAAGCAAGGGCATTTTTGGCGGTCGTCTTAAAACATTTTAACTGCTTTATGCTTATGTTGTCCCTATCCGAATTTCTGCTTGCCGCCAGCCTGTATCGTACCACATCCCTCATCTTTCTTTCTCCTCATGACAACTTTAAACCAGGACGCGACACATTTTCCATTCTCCATTTATCATTTTCCATTCCCCGCAGGGCCATCCCCGCAACCGCAACGACAGCCCTCATCTTCTTAAACCTAATCCCTGTTCCCTATCAACGCCCCCGTCATTGCGAGCGAAGCGAAGCAATCCAGGGCGTTATGCCCTTTCTGGATTGCTTCGCCACTACGCGGCTCGCAATGACGATCCCCTCATTTTCCATTCTCTATTTACCATTTTCAATTCCCCATGGGGGCATTCCCATTCATGATCTTTCCTTTTGCGGCGAATACGGCGAGGGCGGCGATGAAGAGCAGCGCGATTGAGAGGATTGCGAAGGAACTGCGGCCGGTCGCCGTCCTTACCACCGCGTAGAGGGCCGGGCCCATCACCGAGGCGAATTTGCCGAATACGTCGAAGAAGCCGAAGAATTCGCCTGCGTTTTCGGGTGGCACGAGTTTTGCAAAATGGGAGCGCGACACGGCCTGAATGCCGCCTTGTACCATGCCGACGAGCACGGCGAGGACCCAGAAGAGGACAAGCGCCGTGTCTTTGTCAAAGAGACCGGTTTCGAGGCCGAATCCCATCACGAAGCCCACGCCGCTTATGCCAAGATAGAGCACGACCGCGCCGAACAGCATCCGCAATGAACCGAAACGGCCGCTTAACTTCGCAAAAAGAATCGCACAGGGGAACGCGACCAACTGGGTAACAAGCAGGGCCGTTATCATGCCCACCGCGTTGAGCCCCAGCGTTTCGCCGTAACTGGTCGACATATTGATTATCGTGCCCACGCCGTCTATATAGAAGAAATACGCGACGATAAAAAAGAACAGGGGCTTATACCGAAAGATTTTTGTCGCGGCGCAGGCGATTGCCGCAAAAGTTGTTTTGACGACCGCCCGTTCCGGTTTTTCGACACTGTGTACCTGCGTGACGTTTTTGAGGAAGGGGATCGAGAAACCGGCCCACCACAGCGCGGTGATAAGGAGGGAGATTTTGACCGCAGCCGTTCCGTCTATGCCGAACCGCCCGCCGAATTGAATCAGCGCGATACTCGCGACAAAGGGAATCGTGCTGCCGCCGATATAGCCGAAGGCGAATCCCAGCCCCGAAACATGATCCATCCGTTCGGGCGTGGTCACGTCCGGGAGAAAGCTGTCGTACAGCATCACGCTGGTCGAAAACCCGATCCGTGAAAGCACCGTAAAGACCAGCATCACCTGCCACGTCCCAAAAACGGCGCACAAGAGGGTCGCCGCCGTTCCCAAGACAAGAAAGAACACAAAGAGTTTTTTCTTGTGGCCCGCATAGTCGGCAACCGCCCCGGCAATGGGGGACAGCACCGCCGTTATGACCATCGCGACGGCGGTACCGGCACTCCACCAGGCGTCGCCCGCCGCGCCCGTCCTGTTGACCAGCCCGGTAAAATACACGGGGAAGATCGCCGCCATCATGATGGTCGCATACACCGAGTTTGCCCAGTCGTACATGATCCAGCTCTTTTCTTTTTTCGTTAATGCGCTTTTCATACTGTCAACATCTCCTTTGCAAGCGGCGCGATGTCTAGCAGACTGCCGCCGCGTCCCGCCCCGCCGTTTTTCCATCGCGCCAGATAAAACACGGCGTACCGCTCATAATCGGCCGGATACCCGTGCTGACTCTTGATCTTTTTGGGATAATTCTCGTAACAATAGCCGCGTTTCGCGCAAAACCCGAAGGGCAGCCCCGCGTGCCCGCTTTCCCGCATCTCTTCCACAGTCAGGAATCGGTTAAAACTCTCCTCCCGCGCAACGGCCTCACGGATTTGTTCGATAGTCTCTTGTTCGATAGCCTCTCGTCCAATCGCCGCCCGCCCACCGGGTATGTGCAGAAATGCGGAACCTCCCGCGCACTCAAAAAAAACGCCGCCCGGCCGGTAATCGCCGCCGTTTTTTTGCAACAATCCGAGATGGACGAGCAGGTCGTTTGGCGTAACGACGGTGTGAACGTCGATCTGCGCGTGGTCGGAAAACACGATCACCGCCGTGTCGTCCCCCGCCGCGTCGAGCAACGCGCCGAGGTTCTCGTCCATTGCGGTGAAGGCTTTTTCGATTGCCCCCGCAGTCTCGCCGCCTTCGTGACAGAGCGTGTCGTAGGCCGTAAAATGTACCAGCGTAAGGTCGGGCCGCTTTTCCCGGAGAATCGCCGCCGCGCAAGCCGTAACAAAACGGTCCAGTGCGGGCTGGGCAATCCCGTTGAGAAGACGGCGGTAGCGGGCAAAAAGATCAAGCTGCACACGTTTTGACCCGGCGCGCAGGTTTTCGATCAACTGGTTCTGGCCGGGCCGGATGAGCATTTCGGGGATGTTATACGTGATCTCCCGCGCGCCGCCTGTGACCGGCCAGAGAACCGCCGCCGTCGTGAGTCCCCGCCCCGCCGCTTCTTCCCAGAGCGTCCGCGCCCGGATCCCCTTCGCCTGAACGTTCCAGCGGGGATGCCGCCGGGGAAAAACCTCCGTATTACTCACAAGGCCGTGACTGCCGGGAACAAGGCCGGTCACGACGGAGGCGTGCGCCGGGTAGGTGTTAGAAAGAAAAACCGTGCGGATAGCGCGCGAAACGGCGCTCTCACGGACAAGCCCGGCAAAACGGGGAAAGGCACACAGCCGATCAAAGAGGTGGTCGCCCACGGCGTCAAAACTGATGATAAGGAGCCTTCCCACTCCGCCATTTTACCACAAGCGGCAATCTGAATCGAGCCCCGCCGTCCCCTATGGGTCAAGCCGCCTGTCATTGCGAGCGGGCCGCTTGTGAGAGTGAACGAAGCAATCCAAGGGGAACGTCCCCCGTCTGGATTGCTTCGGGCTACGCCCTCGCAATGACGACGCCCCCTGTCATTGCGAGGCGCAAGGTGACCCCGTCATTGCGAGAAGCGAAGCGACGAAGCAATCCAGGCGAGAAAGCCCGTCTGGATTGCTTCACCCTTCGGGTTCGCAATGACAACTCTGCTTTGTCATTGTGGGCAAGTCCGCCCGTCATTGCGAGCGGGCGGCACATTGCCGAGCGAAGCAATCCTGCGTGAGGGCCTCCCCCGTCTGGATTGCTTCGCCGCTAACGGCAACTATGTTGCCGCCGTCTCGCAATGACACCCTCACCTCTTATCCATTCATTTTCCATTTTCCATTTCTCATTATCCATTCGCGCGAAGCGCGCAATGACAACTTCACCTCTTATCCGTGACGCCTTTTGGTACAAATGGCGCAATCCGCATTGCCATATATGGCTTCGCAATTCGCGGACAAATATTCTTAAGTCGTTGACAGGGGGAGACTTCCCCTCAAATACACCGAAAAAAATAATCGCACGCAAGGGGACTTGACTGTTTTTGAAAGATATGCTATACTATCATCATGAGGCAGTGATGCCTTAAATATTTTTTTTCTCATGGAGGTTAATATGAGAAGTGTTGGAGTAGTCGTGTCTGTACAAGGCCCCCCCCCCCTCCCCAGTTGGTAGGGCGGATTCGCGTTTTTGCCGAAAACGCGGTGTAAACGGGCTTTGGAAAATGGCGACAACGTTGTTTGCCGTGTGCGTTTTGTTGGCGGTTGGAGCCTGCAAGAAAGAAGACCAAGCGGTTGCGACGGTGGCGAAGGTCTCAATCGAGGTTTTCGACCGGGGGACGGACGGCGGCAAGACCGACCCCACGAACAACGAATGGACGAAGTGGATAAAAGAAAAGGTTTTGAAAGACGAGAACATCGAGGTTGAGTTTGTCGCCATCCCGCGCTGGGAAGAAACCGTGGCTATCAACAACTTGATGGCCGCCGGAACCCCGCCTGACGTGTGCCTGACCTATTCGCAGGAACTAATCGCGCAGTACCGCGACTTGGGCGGCCTTTTCGACATGGGGCCGTATATGGATTCGCCGCTTCTGGCCGATCTCAAGGCTTTTCTGGGGCCTGACCCCGCGCTTCCCGGCCGCGACCTGATCCGCCGTCTCGAAGACCCGGAAACCAAGGCGGTCTACGCCGTCCCCGCCCGCCGTATGAACACCGCAAACCGGAATATGTTCATCCGCAAAGACTGGCTCGACAAGCTGGGGCTGCCCGTTCCCAAGACAACCGAGGAGTTTTACCGGGCGTTGCTCGCGTTCAAGGAAAAAGACCCCGGCGCCGTGGGCCGTCAGGCGGTCATCCCATTCGGCATGGGGAACAACCTCGCCTACGAGGTTCAGCCCATCTGTTACGCCTTCATCGACCCGAATCTTAGCATGAAAGAACGCTGGGTCAACGTCGCCATCGACCGGCATTTTCTCTTGCCCGGTTATAAAGAAGGCGTGCGTTTCATGAACCGGATGTATAACGACGGCCTTATCGATCCTAAGTTTGTGCTGATAAAGAGCGAGGAGGAACGCTGGAATCCGGTACGCGCCGGGGCCGTGGGCGCGTTTGCCGTCGACTGGGACAAGATTTACCGTGAAAACGACCATATTTTTTCGGACCTGCGCAAAAATGTCCCGGACGCGGAACTCATCGCGTTTGACCCGATCACCAGTCCGGACGGCGTTACCCGCAAACTCAAATACGACTCGGCGGGCGTGCTCATGTTTATCCCGAAAACGGCGAAAAACCCGGAGGCGGCCCTGCGGTATATCAACTGGCTTGCCCGTTATGAAAACTATAACTTCCTGCAAATCGGCAAGGAAGGGGTGAACCACGACATCGTGAACGGCGTGCCGAAAATCAAAACCGCCGAGGGATCGTGGATTCAGAACAGCCCGCAAAACATCGACTTCACGCTGACGATCAACGGGCTTGATCTGGGCGATCCCGACCTCACGCTGCGCGGCCTTGCGAACGGCTATCCGTGGCCCGCCGCCATGATCGAAAACGCCTACACGCTGGCGATGACCAACGCGGTGTCCGATCCCATCATCCCGGTAACGTTGTCCGCTGCCGGGGCGTACACCCAGACCCTCGTCGATAAAGGCAACGTGCTCCTCGCGCAGTCCATCACCTGTAAGCCCGCCGACTTCGACAAGACATGGGAAGCGGGAATCCAGGACTGGCTGAACTCAGGCGCACAGGCAATCATCGACGAACGCCGCGAGAAGTTCTACCAGCCTTAGCCGGCTGGAGGACCGAGGCCAGGGGGGCCGACAAGCCCGATATGTGATACACTGAATATGAGCGCGTGATTTGGAAACATCAATCGGGACATCTGCCGGTTCCCCGTCTCCCGGAACAAACCGGGAGGCATGGTTTTAGGGAGACAAAACGGCTTTACTGAACGGAAGAAAGGCATTTGTTCGTGAGGCTGCGGGCCAGAGGCCCGTTGGTTATAAAAAATTGAGGGTTCCGGGAGACCTGAGATTTTACAAGACAAGCCGGCGGATTTATATCCGCTTGCACTATTTTTTTTTGGAGGATTATATGAAGCAAACTGCCGCATTATTGTATCCCCGTTCTACGGCTGCCCGACAGGCGGTCAGCCTTGATGGAATGTGGAAATTCAGGCTCGATCCCCAGGGATCGGGCGTCGCCGAGGGCTGGAAAGACGGTATCGGCGCGAAGGACACCCTGCCGGTACCGGCCAGCTTTCAGGACTTTTTCACGGACAAGGCAAGCCGGGAATATACCGGGGATTTCTGGTACGAAACGGAATTCTTTGTGCCGCCTGAGTGGAAGGGCAAGGCCGTGTACATCCGGTTTGGCAGCGTTACCCACCGGGGGACGGTCTTTGTCAACGGCGCGGAAATCACGCGGCACGAGGGCGGCTTCTTGCCCTTTGCAGCGGACATCACCGAAGCGGCGCACTACGGCGGGGCGAACCGGCTCGTGGTACTGGTAAACAACGAACTGAGCGAGACCACCCAGCCTGTGGGACGCACCGAAACCAAGCCCGACGGTACCAAGATTGCCAGGCCCTACTTTGACTTTTTCAACTATTCAGGCATCCAGCGTCCGGTGCGCCTCTTGGCCCTGCCCAAAACCACCATTACGGACATTTCCCTGATTCCCCGCATCACCGGGGACAAGGCGGAACTGGAATATGCGGTGGAAACCGTGGTAGGAACCACCGTGGAAACGGCGGTTGGAACCGTGGCGGAAACCGAAGCGGACGCGCGCCTCACCGTGCTTGACGAGGAAGGCCGGGTTGTGGCGGAAGGACAGGGCGCAAAGGGCGTTCTTTCCATCCCCAATCCCCGGCTCTGGAATGTCCGGGACGCCTACCTCTACCGCGTTTGGGTACGGCTGTACCGGGATGGCGAACTGCTGGACGAATGGTACGAGGACACCGGGCTGCGTACCGTGGAAATCCGGGGAACCGAAATCCTGTTGAACGGCAAGAGCGTCTACCTGAAAGGATTCGGCAAGCACGAAGACGCCGATGTCATAGGCCGGGGATACAGCCCCGCCCACATCAAACGGGACTTTGAACTTATGAAATGGACAGGCGCGAATTCCTTCCGCACGTCCCACTACCCCTACGCCGAAGAAGTGTATCAAATGGCCGACCGGGAAGGATTTTTGGTGATAGACGAAGCCCCGGCGGTGGGCCTTTTCGACAGCACGTCGAATTTCCTTGCCGCGAACCGGGGGCAAAAGAAAGTCCCCTTTTTTGACAAGCCGGGAACGGCTGCCGAGTTGCTCGAAAACCACTTGCAAGCGGTGCGGGACATGATCCGGCGGGACAAGAACCATCCCAGCGTCATCGCGTGGAGCCTCTTCAACGAGCCTGAGGACACCTCGGACGCGGCGGTTCCCTACTTCAAGGCGGTGTTTGACGCCGCCCTGAACTGCGACCCCCAGAAGCGGCCCCGCACCTTTGCGACCGTCCTGTTTAACCGCCCCGACACCTCCAAAGGCTGCCGGTTCAGCGACTTTATCTGCCTCAACCGCTACTACGGCTGGTACGTGCTGGGCGGCTATGACATGGACATCGCCGAACAAGCCCTGCGGAACGAAATTGAAGGCTTGAAGGCGCAAAACTTGGGCAAACCCTTCGTGTTCACCGAGTACGGCGCGGACACCGATGGAGGCTTGCACAAACTGCCCTCGGTGCAGTGGACGCAGGAGTATCAGACTGAGGTGCTGGAAATGAACCACCGGGTATTCGACCGTTACGACTTTATCCGGGGCGAGCAGGTCTGGGCCTTCGCGGACTTCCAGACCGGCGAGGGCATATACCGCCTTGACGGTAACAAGAAGGGCATTTTTACGCGGCAACGCCAGCCCAAAGCGGCGGCGTTTTATCTTAAACAACGGTGGGAAAACCTGCCGGAAAATTATAAGACGCCAGTTCAAGTCTGAAGTGCGAATAAATGCTCCGAAAAGACCTCGTTTGGGGTACGGTATTCTAAAGACTTGCGGGGACGATGGGCAAGAGCCTTGATTTTTTCAACAATTGTGTCAAGCCGTTCTTGAGATGAGCGTTTCAAAGGAGTTCCCTGTGGGAATGCCGTATCAGCCCGTTGGCGTGCCCGTTCAGTCCCCGCTTCCATGAATGGTAAGGATGGGCAAAATATAGTCGTTCTCCTTAAGAATACCTAATGAGGGGGACGCCTCCCCCTTCGCTACGGCCCTGCGGGCCTTCGCTATCCCCCTCTGCGGGGGTTTCCCACCCCCGCAACGCCCCCGGCACTTTGGTATTATAAAGTAGAATCACTATATATGTCGCACTGCAAATCCTGCGCCAGCGCCTTGTGCCCTGAAAATTCTTACGTTGTTGATAATGGAAGGCTTTCCCCTGTCAACGTGGCAACTCGCGTTGCCGTACTTAAGCAAAGGGAATAATAAGAATGGTCCACAGATTGCGCCATAGGGTGACGCGGATTAACACGGATCGAGCGAGGTATAATCCGTGAAAATCAGCCGCTTTCCGGCGCAATCTGCGGACTGTTTTTTGTTCGCTAAGGAGGCGTTGATTAAATCAAAAAATTGGTGACTCAGCCACACTCTTATTTCACTGGATTGCTTCGCTACGCTCGCAATGACATTGGAACTGTCGTCATTGCGAGGAGGCGGCGTGCTACCTTCGGTAGCCAAGCCGTTAGCGACGAAGCAATCCAGTAATCCGTGAAAATCCGCATTGCCATATATGGCACAATCCGCGGACAAATATTCTTACGTTGTTGGCAGGAAGGTTTTCCCTTTTGCCGGGTCTTGGAACAGGCTCAGTTACAAAATTGCAAAAGTTTCAAAAAAAACGACAAAAAATCCGCTGAAATCGCCGTCCAATTAAAGCAAAACAGCAGTACAACCGCATAATATAAGCGGAGGCTCTTATGCAAAAAAGATCATTGCTGAAATGTGCCGGGGCGGGTTTCGTGTCCGTCGTCTTGAACGGACGACTCCTGTCCTTATATGTTCTGGCCCTCGTTTTGCCGCTTGCCTGTGCGGATGCGACACGTTCCGCGCCCAAATCGCTTTCCGTGTTGACGTGGAATGTGGAGGCGCTTTTCGACGGTCATGACGACGGCAACGAGTATGCGGAATACCGCGCCGCGCAAGGCTGGAACGAGGAGAAGTATCGGGCGAGGCTCACGGCCATAGGCAAAGCGTTTGGACGGATCGAAGAGGGCCCGCCCGATGCGGCCGTCTTTATCGAGCTCGAAAACGAATCGGTTTTGAACCTGCTGGCCGAGGAATACTTGTCCAAATACGGCTACCGGCAGGGTTATTTTGCCAAAAAGGACGGCCAGTCCCTCGGAACCGGCATCCTGAGCCGCTATCCGATAACGAAGGCGGCCAGCCACAGTTATTCGCGGGATGAAAAGGCCATCCCCCGACCGATTTCCGAGGTTTGGATAGACTCAGGCGGAAATTCCGGCGGAGAAGAGATTGTCATCCTTATCTGCCACTGGAAGTCCAAGTTGGGTAAGCCGGAAGAATCGCAGGCGTTCCGGGATGATGCCGCCCTGTTGATACGCCGGATAAGCGAGGATATACGCGCCGAACGGGAAGCAGCGGGCAAAACGGCCGTCCCCATCCTGCTTGCCGGGGATTTCAACCAGACCATTGAGGAATTCGAAGAATTTTTCGTGGACGGGATTCCCTTTGCGGTAACGCGCAGCAGGGAACGTATGCGGGAGGACTTTGCGGAACGAGACGGCCCGCTTTTCTGGACCCCGTGGGGAACGGAACTGAATACCAATCGGGAGAATCCGGCGGCAACGGAGGAACCGGCGGGGTCGTACTATTACCGGGGGGCGTGGGAGAGTATCGACCATTTTTTCTTTTCCGGCGCGTTTTTTGACGGAATGGCTTGGGATTACGGCGGCGTCAAAGTACTGAAAGGCGCACCCTGGACGGGAAACAACGGTACCCCGCAGTCTTATAACCCAAAGACAGGCGACGGGTTGTCTGACCATCTGCCGCTCCTTTTGACGCTCAAGGCTGTTCCAAAACGCCGCCTTTAGGGAAACGCCGATGAACTTGACGCCGTGCCGGTGGCTGACTCCTGTCAGCGTGTTGGCCATCGCGGCATGAAAGTAGCACGGATTGCGCCAACACGCCCCGGTAAATGGTACGCCCGAAACGCCTTGACAAACGCCGCATCTTTATGCTATAATAAACAGCATTATGGGAGCGGGAAATTTTATAAAAGTCAAACCGATCGGAGGGCGTACTGCCGCGCGATCTCTTGCGGCGAGGCCGCCTATGCGGGGCGGTTCCGAATTGGTTCTTTCCAAAAAGAAGGCCCAAAAGGTCGAGGAAAAGGCGGTTCGCGTCCGGTATCCGATCGGAATGAAGCTCGTGATCATTATCACGTTTCTTTTGCTGGTGTCGCTTGGCTCGATCACGTATCTGGTTTCATGGCTTGTCGGGCAGGACGTTCAGGTTACGGCGGAAGACAACAATTTCACCGTCAATCAGCGGTCGGCATCCGAAGCGCAGGCGTTTCTCCGGACGGTACATTCCGCATCGTTGATGATGATCGACATTCTCGGCGGGAATGAATCGCGGTCCGCGCAGGAACAGACGAAAAAGGCGTTTTTCCAGCAAAATCAAGCCATCGCCGCATTGATTCTCGTTCGTTCTCCCTATGGAAAAGGGGAAAACTCCGCCTCGTTTGCCCCGGCGAACCGGAACAGCGTCATGGTGAACGGGTCTTTTTTTGCGGAAAACGAGATCGACCCTTCGCTTGCCGAGTCTTTTATAAGCGGCGACCTGGAGCGTTTCGCGTCCGTCAGATCGGGCGGGACAGCCATTCAGAATGTTACACCGCATTTTACTATCCCGCTTCTCGCGCTCTTCTTTCCCTTTCAGGAAAACGGGGAGACCTATCCCGCTATCGTGTTGTTTTCGCCGGATACGCTTGCCGAAACCTTTGAGACGGGCAACAACCTTTCGTTTCTGATAAACGGGAATGATGAGATTCTGGTTCACCCCGACGCCGGGATGATGGATGCGGGCCTGTCAATGGCGTCGAATCCGTTTGTCAAGGAGATGCGGGTCAGAACCGACCGGCGTTTTCAGACCCGGTTTGCCGACGAGAATGGCGTTCCGTTTTTCGGCGCGTTCCAAAAGCTGGACATTGCGAATACCGTGGTCATCACGAGTATCCCCGAAGACATGGTGTTCGAGGGGGTAAACCGGACAACGCTCCGCAATCTCTACCTTACCGCCGCCGTGTTGTTCCTGTCGATCATGTTCGTCTACCTTTTTTCAAAAACGATCAGCATTCCTCTGCGGAGATTGACACGGGCGGCTGGTCAGATAGAACGGGGAACGTACGCGCTTGACCTGAAAGCGAATAGTCGTGATGAGATCGGCGTACTAACGAACAGTTTTGTGAAAATGGGAAAGGGTCTCGCCGAGCGGGAGCGGCTCAAAGACACGTTTGGCCGTTTTACCAACAAGGTGATTGCGGAACGGGCGATGCGCGACAAGCTTGTCCTCGGCGGTGAAACCAAAGAGGCGACGATCTTTTTCTCCGATATACGGTCGTTCACGGCGATTTCAGAAAAGATGGAACCGGATGAGGTTGTCGGGTTTCTCAACGACTATATGACGCGGATGGTCGCCTGTGTCAACAAGACAGGCGGTGTCGTGGACAAGTTCATCGGGGACGCGGTGATGGCGGTGTGGGGTGCGCCGATGTCCGCCGGTTCCCCGGTTGCAGACGCGCTCGCCTGTGTGAAGGCCGCGCTGATGATGCGTGCCGCGCTCCGGGAATTCAATGTCGGCCGGGGCGGCGATAAAAAGCCCGTCATCAAAATCGGTTGCGGCATCAACTCAGGCACCATCGTCGCGGGCCAGATCGGCTCTACCGAGCGAATGGAGTACACGGTCATCGGGGATGCGGTAAACCTTGCAAGCCGCACCGAGACACTCAACAAACCGCTGGGAACCGACATTCTCATCACGGAAAACACATGGAGGCTTATCGGCCGCCACCTCATCACCGAAGAGATGCCTCCGGTTTCGATCAAAGGCAAAGAGAAGCCCGTGCGGATGTTCGCCGTGGTCAACCTCAAATCGCCCGCCGGAATGCCGCAGGCAAAACCTGCGACACTTGCCGAAGTCCGCACGATGCTGGGCACTAAAGCGCCCAATTTGTCGAAAGTGAATATGAATGCCGAAGAGAAGAAGTATAAGATCCGCAGGGAGAATTAGCCGCTGAGGCTGTTCCAAAACTTCAGTTTTGAAACAGGCTCCACGTCAACAAATTAAGAATATTTGTCCGCAGATTGCGCCAAATAGCGACAGATTAAACGGGTTTTAGATACGAAAAATCCGTGTTAATCCGCAGACCTTTCTTTTCTATTTGCTTAAGTTGTTGACAGTGGGGGGAGACTTCCCCCCAACTGAATAGTTACTCTTCGCTTATAATCTCAATCTTGATGCCCTCGTCCCGTTCCACTTCTTCTTTCGGCGGGATTCTGATACGCAGGACACCGTTTTTGTAGACGGCCTTTACCTTGTCCTGCGCGTATTTGTCGAGCGGCACGAAATATTTTTGCTTTTCGATATCCTTCAGTTTCAGCCGATGTTTCAGATAACGAAGGTTTTCGCCGACTTCCGTACTGTTTTGTGAAGGCGCGGGATTCAATTTCGCCTGAAACACCATGTAATCGCCCTGAAAAGAGAGGCTGATCCCTTTTTCATCGAAACCCGCCAACGCGAATTCAAAGATAAGGCTCCGGTCGCCGGCCATTATCACATTCGCCGGGGGATAGGAATATGCGGGATAGTAGTCGGTGTTCTCGTTGAAAAAAGCGTCCATGAAAGGCGGCCGCCGGTCATTCCAACAGGTATCCCCCTGCGCGAAATGTTCCTTAAACTCCTCACGAAAATCTTCGGCAGCCTGAAAAATCTCGTCGAAGATTGATCCCAAATCCATAAATCCGTTTGTGTTTTTCATACAACATCTCCTCTCATCAAGCCTCTGCTTGACAATCCAGCCGTATCTCCGGCCCGTATCAGGTCCCTCTCGGCAACCTGCTTACTATGTTACTATACCATAAATCGGCATCACTGTCAAGGGGCTTGTTTTTCACCTTAGGATAAACGCGCAGCAATAAAATGCAACCACGCCGCCGCATGGCCGCATCTGTGATTTTTTGTGATGAAGCCCTGTGATTGAACCTGAGGGTTTTAGAGCCCGAAGCGTATAGGGTTCTGTGGGAAAACGCTTATTAAGTTGACACCAATCATCGTTTTCCCCTGTATTTGTTCAGTTCATTACACAAATACCATACTAAAGCAGCACTGAAAACGCCACCATAATGTTGGCGCATTCTCAACTGAATACATCAGTGCTTTCTTCAGCGCAGTTGTTGTTTTCTCTATTCCAGTGTCATAATAAATATTTCTCTTGTAAGGCATCCATCCTTCTTCGCCATTTTCGGCCTTCATACATATCCATTGATAAGAATCCATTTTATACATTGAGCCTGTTTCAAAACGTGAGATTTTGAAACAGGCTCCATTGTGATTTTTATCGGGGTTATTTTTATACCTCGCTTTATTCTTGACGCTATCATGTTATTCCGGGGTCAGCATATATATTAATTTCATCTTGAAAAAGTTTCTGAACGCTCACAGCGGATTTGGCAGAAACCGCCTTCAAGGCTGCTTGAATCTGTTCGCATTTGTCTCAAATCCACCCGGCGATTTGCTCGAAAAAGTCGAACTTGTAGTAAAAATGGCTTTTCAAAATCCTAAATTGCTCCGATCTAGAAACTTCTTTACCAGTAACAAAGGGGTTCAAGAATGAAATAGCGACACTATGCATTTGGGGATTTTATGCAAAATGTTCTGAAATATTGACGGAAGATTTGAATGATGGACAAATAGTAAACGGGACAAAGATAAAAAACCCGTTTAACATAAAGTGATTGGCGGGTAGTGAGTAAAGTAAACGGCGGGCTTGCGGGGGATTAAAGAGGTACGAAATGAATACGTTAGCGTATCCAGAGAAAGTGGACGGTGCCGGTGCGGTCAACGGCATCCAACTCGTGATGATCGGCGGTAACAAGGGTGCCGTCCGTACAGGAAGCGTTTGCCAGCGCGAGAGAATCGGCAAGGGACAGTTTGTAGGTTGTCTTGAAGCGGGCGGCCTCGCAGAAAAGAGCGAGCGAGATCGTATCGATAATCTGTATCGGGGAAGCGTACAAAATCGATTTGATGAACGCATCGGCGGCGATTATCCCTTTTTGCTGAATGAGTTTGTAAAAGACTTCAAGAAAATTAACGATATTGATGCACGCACTGACGGTGCCCATGTGCGCCTGATATATCAGTTTCTGCACCACGTCCGCGCCTTTTTCTTTATTGACAAGGGCGAGCAGAGCGCAGGCATCAAAGACATAGGTCATTGGCTAAACCATTCGCTTTCGGCGGCCTCGCGTGCGTCTATTGCGTCTTCCCTGGCTTGTTCATGGCGTTTCTCTTCCAGAAAACGGTCAACTTCGTGCCCGTCGCTTTCAAACAAGCCGTATAGGGGCCGCGCTTGCTCGCCCGGCTTCAGGGGGAAAGCATCTTTCCATTCCCTCATGGTTTCAGCATGGCTGTGCTCCACGTATTCCCATTCCAGCAGGTCTTCATCGTGGCGACGTTCCAAATAGGCGACGGAAGGTTCCTTGGCATACAGGCCGCGCACATGCTCTGCGGCATCCCACATGGATTCTTTGGTTTTGGGTCCGGCCTCACCGGGGTTAAGCTCAAGGCACAACTGGGATCCGGGGGTGAAAGTGTCCGGCAGGGCCACGTCAAGGCGCAACCGCCGATCGGGAGGAACGGTTATCGTTTGCTGAAAGGTTGTCATACAGACAGGATAACACAGGAAATTGAATCAGTCAAGTACCCGCAGTACAAGTATAGAGAATAGATAAGAGAGCCTGTTTCAAAATCTCAAGTTTTGACAAGGCAAGCTCTGCTTGCCCGCAAACTTTGTAAGATCCGCAACCTTTAAAAACGCAGGTTTGCAAGGCGAGGCTGTTTCAAAACCGTGCATGTTAGTTAAACCCCAGAAACTGCAATAGCCGAAGGCGTCAGCCCGTCAAAACTCGTTCGTGTTGGCGCGGACCAAAGGCCGGGGATCTTCCAGGGCTCAGTGTTGCGCTTCATGATTGAACGTGGGATCCCTTGTGGTTCGTGGTTCTCAAAATTTCTATTGCCATTCCGCCCTGTTGACAGTCAAATTGTTTTATGATATAACTCGTAGACAAGGAGTAAACGAATGAAAAAACTTTTGTCATTTTTGTTGATCATGGCGGTGGTTACCGTGACGACTTTTGCGGGGGGCAAGAAAGCGGCTGTCCCTGAACCGCAAACAACGGCATCGCAGACATCACCAGTGGCGGTACCACAAGTGGTGGCACCACCTGTGGTGATCACCCTCGCGGCGGCGGCTTCGCTTGAGAAGGCGTTCACCGGGGAACTGATTCCCGCGTGGTTGAAAGACCACCCCACCGTGACCATCGAGGGCGTGTATGACTCGTCGGGGCGGTTGCAAACACAGATCGAGAACGGCCTCTCCGCCGACGTGTTCTTTTCCGCCGCGACTCGGCAGATGGACGCGCTCGTAAAGGGCGGCTACATCGACGCGCAGGTGGTTTCGCCGTTGCTGGAGAACAAGATCGTGCTCATTAAGCCCCAGGGCCGTGCCACGACGGTCACCGCATTTGACAACATCCAGCGAGCGGCGACCATCGCGGTGGGTGATCCTAAAGTCGTTCCCGCCGGACAGTACGCGCAAGAGGCGTTGACCACAATCGGCAACTGGAACGCGATTCAGGGAAAGGTCTCCCTCGGTTCAAACGTTACCGAGGTGCTGAACTGGGTGGCCGAGGCGAGTGCCGAAGTCGGGATCGTCTACGCGACAGACGCGGCTTCCCAGCCCAAGGTCGAGGTGGTCGCGCCGCTTCCCGCCGGGGTTCTTGCCACGCCGGTCATCTATCCTGCCGCGCCACTCAAGGCTTCGGCCCACGGGAAGGAGGCTGCCGATTTCATCGTGTTCCTCAAGTCCCCGACCGCCGCCGCGATTTTTGAGAAGTACGGGTTCGCGCTGGTCAAGTAGTTGGCCCAAAACCGGGGGAGACTTCCCCCGGTCAACAAATCACCGATTGCCAAATGGCGGTCCCGATTTGATGGGGCCTATCATAAAGTATTCGTGGTTCATTATCCATTTACCATTTTCAATTCCCCGAAGGGGCGGGGCGCGCGTTGCGCGAATGGATAATGGAGAATTGAAAATGGAAAATGCCGTGTTTGGGACGCTGTGCGTTCTCTTCCTATCATTTTCCATTTACCGTTTTTAATTCCCCTGCTGGGTTGGATTGCTTCGCCCACTCTAACGAGTGGCGCACTCGCAATGACAGGCGCAATCCGCAGACCTTAACCCCCATCCGCCATCAAGCGGCCATCCCCCGCAAGCCCGCTAACCTCACCCGTCATTGCGAAGTGAGGAGGGTTACACCCGGAAGCTGATGAGTCATTTTTTGATCAAAGGTGAAAAGCGGGACTGTCCCTGTCTTCCGGGCAAGTACGGATAGATAGCAATCAATAAAAGAAAGTTTGGGATGGGTCCGGTACAGGGGCAGGGCCTCGGTAAACAGTTCCCGACTGCATCTGATGTTTGCCTGACCGATAATTACCATAAGGGCCTTTTCAACTGCGTCTCTGCTTATTTTTTTTACTTTCTCCAAAACAATCACCGTTTCGATCAAAACGGCATCGGAAGCGTCTCAATTTTTACCGGAGGAAATAAGGTTATCCATGATGACCGTCTGCTCAGGCACATCACCCAAAATCCAGCGTAGCAGGCAGTTGGTGTCAAGACTTGCCAAACTGATCCTCCACATGGGCGGTCCACCCCGCCCCTCCTTCCGTTTTTACTTCGTTTGTCCCCCCGTTCTTCATTTCAGCCTTGAGGAGCTGCCGGACTTCCTCAAGGGTCACGGACTTCTGAATAACAATATCATCACCCTTGAGGGATATGTTTAATTTCTTTCCCGGCTTTAAGCCCAGAGAACGCCTTATTTCTACCGGCACGGTTATCTGTCCCTTTTCGGTCATCGTTACATAGCGCATACCGTAAATATACGGCCTGTAGGAAATTTTGTAAAGTAGTATTTATGAAAAAGCATACCGCTCGTTTAGGTAATAGGTAAGAGACGGGGGCTGTTCCTCGTGGGTGTGGGGATGGCCCCTTCTTTTCGGTGAGAGAGATTAGGGAACAGGGATGACCGTCATTGCGAACCCGGAGGGTGAAGCAATCCAGACAGGGATGGCCTTGTGTTCGCCCGCTCTAACGAGTGGCACACTCGCAATGACGCAGAGCTTCTTTCATTTACCATTTTCAATTCTCACTTCCCCGGATGAGGCTTGTAATTCGGCTGTTTTTTGGTTATTGTCTCTAAGTGAGGACATTCAAGAATTCGTGGTTTACCCGGTTCGCTGCCAAAGAGGGTATAACGGACGGCGAACTCAAGGCAATAGTCAACGATGTGCTTGAAACGGGGCAAGCGGAGGCCAACCTCGGCGGCGGGGTTTACAAGGTGCGAGTCGCCCGGCCCGGCGAGGGCAAGTCGGGCGGCCACCGGGTGATTGTGTTCTTTAAAAGCGAGTTTCGGACATTCTCTGTCTATGGATTTGAGAAGTCCGACAGGGCAAACATAGGGCAAAGAGAAAAACGGGACTTTAAGAAAAACGCCAAGGATGATTTTGCCCTGACCGATGAGCAAATAGAGGCTTGGTTGAGAAGAGAATCCCTCGTAGAGGTTTTTTAGGAGGCAAAGATGAGATATAAAAGTGAAATTTATGAAGTAATACACCAGGACGCAACCGAGATGTTTGCAATTGGGGCAATTTCCGCCGCTCGAATGCGGGAATATGACAAAATGTGCCTCGTCCGGGAGCCGAAACAGGCCAAAGAAGCCGCAGAACCCACGAAAACGAAGCATATTAGCCCGGCAATCGGCTAAACAGGGAAGAGGTAAAAGATACGAGATAGGGGTTGCTTTTCGTAGTTGCGAGAGGCGGCCCCCTTCTTTTCGGCGGGAGGAATTAGGGAATAGGGATGGCCGTCATTGCGAGGCGGCGGCAACACAGTTGCCGTTAGCAACGAAGCAATCCAGACAGGGATGGCCCTCGCTGGATTGCTTCGCTGCGCTCGCAATGACGGGCGGCCATCCCCCGCAAACCTCACCCGTCATTGCGAACCCGCGGCAACATAGTTGCCGTTAGCAATTTGCCGTTGGTGAAGCAATCCAGCGGGGCTATCTCGTCTGGATTGCTTCGCCCGCTCTAATGAGCGGCGCCCTCGCAATGACGACTCTGCCGCCGCCGCCCAACGACCCCCTCTTCCCTTATCACTTCCCCACAGGGCCGCCTTCGTCCATAAGCGCGGTGAACCGGGCCATGTCAAAGCGGTCGAGCCACTCGTCGGGCGGGTAAACGAAGCGGGGCGGCGTTCCGTCGGGGTAGAAAAGCGGCGACAGGGGGCCGGATGAGGGGACGGCGAAGGCGCGGTCGGCGTAAAAACGCTGCATCGGGCCGCTGAAAAGGATGCCCAGAAAGGCGAGCGCGGCGGGTTTATCGGCGGCGGTTTTGGAGACAGCGACAAAGGTTGGGATCGCCGGGGTGCCGTCAGACGGGAAGATTGCCCGAACGCCCGACCCGCAGAGCGCGGACGGCAGGATACCGACCGGATATGCTCCCCGCGCCAGATTGACACGCGCAACGGCGGGCACGGTGGTCCATACAGCGTTGTCCAGAAACGCCCGCGCCGCCGCTTCGCCATAGAGGTACCACAGCGTCATCACGACGCTTCTCCCCGCCGAGGTGTCCCGCCCGCCCAGCACGACCTTGTGTTTGTAGCGCGGCTCGCACAGTTCACGCAGCGAGGCCGGATGGTCGCGGTTCGACAGCGGGGCCGCGATACACATCGGGAGTATCTGTGAGACCGCAATGCACGGGTCGGTGCTGATCGCGGGCTTGTCGATGAAGGGGCCCGAACAAAAAACCGGTTCTGTTTCCAGTTCTCTAAAAAAGTCTTTGCCGCGCAAAAGCCGCGTGTCCTGAAAGATGTCCAAGTCGGTGGACACAATCACGTCCGCATTGACGCGCCCCGTGTCATCAAGGTCGCTTTTCACCCATTCCCGCAGTTTGTGCGGGGTGCCCAGCCCAAAGTAGGTTATGTCGAGCTCGCCCGCATAGTCCGCGAGAAACGCCTCTTCCGACTTGCGCAGAAGGCAAATATTGCTCCAGTAGACCCTTAGTTTTGCCATAGATACCGCTCCTCAGCGCGTTCTCCGGCCCGCAGTTTCCGCAGTACCGAAAGTGTGTAACGGTTTAGTTGTTCAAGTTCCCCACGCACGTCCTTTTCGCCGTCTGAAAGGGCGAGCAGCGCGTCCATGCCGCCGTTGTGCATGATGAGCCGCCGGCCGCAACTGAGCGCGAGCAGGGGGTTGTGCGTAACGATGAACACGATCTTGTCGGCCTTGAGCAGAAGGCCCAGCGCGGCGGGGATATCGATCCCGGCGTTTTCGATTTCGTCGATCAGGATGACCGGGGCGGCGGCGTTTATCGCGGTGTCGGCGGTCATGAGCGCGCGCGATTGCCCGCCGGATAGTCCGGTAAGCGGCGCGCAGGCGGCAATCGGTTCCCCGCACAGCGTGTTCGCGGTTTCGATGATGGTGCGGGCATTCGCGTCCGGGTCGGGAAATTCCCGGCACTCCGCCCGCATCCGCAAAAATTCCCTGCACGGCAGATCAACAGTGTAGTTCATGTGCTGTGATATATGCGACACGATTTTGGACGCGGGATTCGTCCGGCAGCGCGGTTCCGGTTCCGCGCCGTCAACAAAGATACGTCGCTCGGAGACGGTGTCGCCTTGCGCGAGCTGCTCGATGTCCCGGATGAGGCGGCTCTTCCCGCTGCCGGTGTACCCGATGACGCTGATAATCTCGCCCCGGCGGGCCGTCCACTCGCGTATCGGCTCCGGGGAACCGTCTTTGTCTTTGCCGCCGAAAATGGTAAGGGTGTCAAACATCGGGAAACTCCATTTTCTTGACGATGCCCTGTTGGTAATCGTTGCCGATACGCTGTTCGCCCACGCAGTAGGAACATATCGCGGACGGCATACTGTGCCGCAACTCGTCTCCGGCAATGCCGCGTATCGGCTCGGTCTGGCCGATGAGGGCCATCAAGGAATGCGCCCCGGTTCCGGTAAGGCCGTTTACTTCCACGATTTCAGCGGCCCGGTTGAGTTTGCGTATCGCGTAGATAAACACCTCCGTTTCGGCCTGGGAAACCATGTCGCTCTTGCTGATGACGGCGATGTCGCAGGTGGAGAGGGCGGGGCCGATCTTTTCCGGGACGGCGATATGAGACGCGCAGTCGAGCACGCAGACGGAGACGGTTTTCTTCGTGGCGGGCGCGCACCGGTGGCACAACCCGGCAGTTTCGATGATGAGAATGTCCGCGCCGCACCGCATTCCCCACGCGGTCATTTCTTCCAAGTTGACCGCGAGAAAATGGTCGGGGCACACGTCCTCGGACAACCCGATGACGGCGGGAATGCCCAACCGTGCGTATCGTTCGCCGTCCCGCGTTTTGAGGCAGTCAATCTTACACGCGGCGATTTTCGCGCCCGCCTTGAGCCCCCGCTTTATGAGCTGGGTCATAACCGCCGTCTTGCCGCTTGCCGGAGGCCCGGACGCGATCACCACTCTGATACTCTCACTCATCTATTCGCCTTTCTCCCTGCGCCTCATTATAGCCGTTCTCTTTAAGAATGTATAAAAAGGGGGACGGCAACAGGTTGCCGCGTCTCCCCCTCGTTCCAGCCGCCTACGGCGTCTTCCACTACCCCCTCTGCGGGGG
>JAISZQ010000373.1 GCA_031269165.1 Spirochaetaceae bacterium | reverse complement strand
CGCGGGTCTTGCGATAACGCCGGGAGCGAACGCGAGGCTCGTGGTTGACGAGGGCGCGGCGCTGGTCGTCGAGAGCGGCGGAACGATTGTTGCGGTGGCGGCAAACAGCGTGGCGGTCGCTGATGGCGGGGCGCTAGTTGTTGAGGCGCCCAACTCTGTGTCTATCGGTAACGTCGAGTTTGATCCGGGCGCGTATGCGGATATAGTGGAGGTTGACGAGGCCGATCCGCCGCAGAGTCTGACTGCCACGCTGGTTACGGCGTTGAATAACGCGACGCCTTCTAGCGCGGAGGCTATCGGCCCGACGGTTACGCTGTTGCAATCCGTGTCGCTTTCCAGTGGTGAGGTTACGGTTCCCTTGGGCGTAACGCTTGATACGAGTACGTTTACACTCACTGTTAGCGGCGCGACGCTCACTGTGGCGGGCACGCTCGCCGGTACCGGACGGATCACCGGAGACGGCGAGTTTAATCTGGAGAACGCGACCGTAGCGGAGGGCTCGACCGTTCTGACGGTTGACGCGACGGCTGTTGCGGATTTGGCGGCTACTGGTGCCCCTCTCGTGCAGGCGAAACGGTTCTCCGGCAAGGGCGTTGTCCAACTGACAGAGGCGTTCTACAGCAACGCGAGCACCAACGCTGTTGTCGTTGACGCCAACGACACCGATAACGACAAGCCCTACACCATTCGGGGGCTGGGGAAGGAAAACACGGCCCTCACGGTCGCCATACACCTTGCCAACGACAACGTGACCCTGGAGGACGTGAAGATCGCGGTAACGGTGGACAGTAAGGCAAAATTGGTGCCGTGGCTGGGGTCTGATAGTAATCCCTATCGCACTGCCCTGTTTATCGGACGGGCGGATGGTAGTGGGCTACTGGCCGCTGATGCTGCGGCCAGCAACCACGTGACGGTACGGAACTGCGACATCACTGCCACAGGCCTGGCCAACTTCACCGCCGGTATCTATGTCTGGGCGCAAAGAGCGTCCCCCAACATCTATCCTTCAACGTATATAACCATCGACCAGAATACCATAACGGCGACGGGAAACGGCGGGGCGTCGGTGCAGGGCATCGCGCTTCAGAACTGGGACCCCACCATTGTCATCACCGACAACGCCATCACCGCCAGGTATGGGGCTGGGTCAAGGCCAGTCAACCCCTTCAGTGACGCTCCGGCAAGCGCGATCTTTGTGAACCGGGCGTATGATACGAAGACCCCGAATGCCGGCACCGATCCAACCATCAGCGGGAACACCCTTGTCGCGGATGCCTACAGCTTCTACATCAATGCCCGGGACGATACGATTCCTGCCAGCGGGTATGATCCCGCCACCGGCATCGCGTCTTTCAGAACCCGGAACTTCGCCAACGCGAGTACCACCTGGGCGACGGACCCTGGGAATACCACCGTCTACCGGAAGCTCTTCGACGCGCTGAAAGCCAATGTAACGGGCACGGGGCTCGGCTATGTGGCGACTCTGCTCGTCGCGTTCGACCCTGCGTTCATCAACGCCGAGCGGCACGTTGAGACATACGAGATAACAAACGGAAATCTCGTAGCCATAAGCGTCCTCGGCGGCATTATTAGCGGGGATGCCTATACCTACAACACCAGCGGCACGGTCAATCGGTTTGTTAGCGGCAGCGATAGCCCCAAGGGCTACGACTACGGTCGCAAGCGGGTCGGCGTCGCAAACGACGCGACCACGTGGAACGACGCGACGCAAAACAAGTTCTGCTATCGGCTCAACGCCACCGGGACCGGCTATGAGTATGATACGGATTTAAGCTTTTCCGCAAACGGTAGCGGCAGCATATCCACATTTCCCAGCGGGGAGTAACGGGTAACGTGTCCCCGGCGCACGGGCAAACGTGTTTCCTTTCGGGAAACATTGTTTGCCTAAAGCCGGGTAAAGTGTTTCCCTTCGGGAAACATTGGCGGGACGGGGACCATCCCCGTCCCGCCGAGATACGGGGGCGTTGCGGGGGGCTGACCCCCGCAGAGGGGGATAGCGAAGGCCCCTACGCGCAAGCGGCGGGCCGTAGCGAAGGGGGAGACTTCCCCCTCCTGCTGAGATTTTGAACAGGTTCTTAATCACGGACTCAATCGCGCATACAAACCGCGAAAACCACGCACAGACGCATTTGTTCGTGTGGTTGCGGGCCTTTGGCCCGTTGAGGTTCGTGGTTCAATTCTTTCATTTTTGTGGGCCACGTTTAACTCTTGAGCACATACTGCTCGATCGCTTGGGCCACGCCGCCTTCTCCCACCTTGCCGGTAACCGCTTTCGCGACCGCTTTAAGACTGTCGCAGGCGTTCTCCATTGCGATGCCAAGTCCGGCGGCTCCCACGATGTCGATGTCGTTTTCGCTGTCGCCGATGGCTGCGGCCTCCTCCCGTGTTAATCCCAGCGCGGCGAGAGCCCGATCCATGCCCTTGCGCTTGCTCTCCCCCGCGACAATCGCCTCCGAGTAGACGGCAAACTCACAGACGCGCATCGCCGGTTCAAACACCGCCCGCTCTTGGGGAGCGAGAAAACCCTCCATCGTTATCTTGGTGATGATCTCATGCGGGTATTTCCGGGGAAAATCGTCCGCGCCGCCGATCAACACGGGTTGCTCGCCATAATCAAACAACGGACAACGTCCCATGGCGAAAACATTCGTCTCGCCCTCAAAAACGCACCACTTGCCGTTACGAAGGTAGAGTCCGCAAATTGCGGGCAACAGGTCAGGCGGCACGGATTTCCGGTAAATCATCTTGCCTTGAAAACATACCGTCGCGCCGCACCCCGCGATCACCCCGTCAACCCACGGCGCGTCCCGCAACGCGGGCGGCAGACTGGCAATCGAGCGTCCGGTTGACAAAAAAACCGCGCGTCCCGCGTCGCGCGCCGCTTCAATCGCCGCGATGTCTTCAGGGAAAGGCCCGTCCGCCCCGTCAATCAGCGTGCCGTCAATATCGAGAAATATCACTTGTATCATCGGTATCCCCTTTGTTCCCCATGCACCGTTCATTATTACCAGTCAGGTACGGTAAACGATCGTCTTTGTATCGGCGAAGGCCCGTGTTGGCGGATCAGCGCGGCGTGTTCTTGAGTGGGGTAACCTTTGTGTTTGTCGTAGCGGTATGCGGGGTAGAGGGCCGCAAGACGGCGCATTTCCGCGTCCCGTTCGGTTTTGGCAAGGATCGAGGCGGCCATGACGGCCGGAATTTTCGCGTCGGCTTTTACCAGCGGGATGATGGCGCAACCGGAAGGGGCGGTGTCCTGTAAATCAGGCGCGTAGAGGCCGTCGATGATGATGCGCGTGAGATTGAGCGTTTCTCCCGGCGGCAAGGCACCGTTTATCGACAGCGCGATAAAGGCGCGGCGCATGGCAAGAAGGCTCGCCTTGAGAATGTTGAGCGCGTCAATCTCCTCGTGGGTCGCCCAGCCTATCCCGTAGGCGCGGGCCTTCAGTTTGATGATTGCCGCCGCCGCGTCCCGTTTCTTTTCGGACAATTTTTTGGAGTCGCCTAGTATTTCCCGTGGGAAGGACGAGGGAAGCACGACGGCGGCGGCGCAGACGGGACCCGCGAGGGGGCCACGTCCGGCTTCGTCAATACCGCATTCTGTATCACAGACCGCATGGCAATCCGCGCCGCAAACCTTATCGCGTTTTGCTTTGTCTTCCATATTCTAACCTTGCCCCACAAAAAATTTTACCACGAATGAACCACAAACAAATACAAAGGCCCACAGATTACCCTGTTTCAGGTATGAAAAATCGGTGAAAATCCGGGTAATCTATGGACCATTCTTATATTCCGTTCGTGAGGTTCGCGGTTTTTTTATCCTGCCTTTTATTCCAATCAACCTGCTAGTGGGTTGATTATACTAAAAAGTAGGATAAAGGATAACCCCAAGGCACTGCAGGTGCCCCCTCACGAACAAATGCGTCTGTTCATGTTATTCGTCATTGCGAGGAGCGAAGCGACAAAGCAATCCAGACCGGGAAAGCCCCCTCGCTGGATTGCTTCGCTACGCTCGCAATGACGAGGCTCGCTCGCAATGACGAACTTTTATTCCGTTCGCGGTTATCCTTTTATCAATGTTTTTAGTCCCACAGGCTCCTAGCGTTCCAGTACCGAAAGAATATCCCTCAATGCGGGGTCTTCCCGATAGTAATGTTCTTCCAACTCTTCCCGCGTAAGGCCGATGAGTTCGTGGCTCTCATAGTGAATCCAGCGGGTGTCGTCTTTTTCGCTCAACTCCTGTTTTCGGCACCAGTAATCGGGTTGAATGGGAAGCTGTTCCCTCTTGTCAACAAAATACTTGTAATCGTGCACGGCAATTTTCAGGTGGGAGCGGGGAATGCCTTTTTCGAGAATAATTTTTGCGAGGTGATTGACCGTTTTACCCGAATCGAAAATATCGTCAATGAGGAGCACCTTGTCTCCCGTACGCAGGTAATCGGGAGAATACGTCCAGCCTTCCACTTTTATTTGTTCCGTCTGCGCGACATCGGAATAGGAACGCGCCACGACAGCGGCGTAGTATACCGGATGGAGATTCTTCCGCACGATTTTAAAATACTCGCTGATGATATTTCCCAAATACGCGCCGCCGCGCAACGACACATAGATGACGTCGGGAACAAAATCATCCGCGTATATCCGGGCGGCGAGCTTCAGCGCGTTGTTTCTCACGGTGTTGTACGGCAAAAATTCCTTAATCATACGATCCTTCCTTTTCGGTTTCAGTTTCAATTGACGCAAGCCGGGTCACAATATCATGATATTCAAGATTCTCTATTTTTCCCCGGAGCCACGGAATCAAATCATGGTACTCCCAGCCCCGGTGTTTTTCAATTGACTGTATGATTTCTCTCATTTCGTTTATCCGGTATTGTTCCGCAGCCTCCCGGAGTGATACAAACAAATTTTTATCCAACCGGTCAAGCAATCGCGCATTGCCTATCGCTCGCGTTGTTTCCGCATTTTTGACCTGTAACTTTTCGCCAACGGTCTCAATGAAATCGGTCACGAGGGCGATAAAATCATCGTTGAGGGCGAGAACGGCGTCAAGATCGCCTTCGTTCGCGGATTTTTCAAGTGTTGCCGCAATATCTCCCCCTTCTTTATAGTAAATACCATAAACCGCGCCTTTCAAGCCGTGAATTTTGACGGCATAATCTTTCAGCGTTTCCGCCGTGGGGTTCTTTATTTCTTCCAACATGGGCGGGAGATTGAGGACCGCTTTTTTCAGGATATTGATAAATACGCTTGTCTCAACAAAATTCTGGATGGCGCTTTCCATATCCAGCATCGGAAAATCATAACCGGAATCATCCGCTTCGTTATGCTCGTCTTCTCCGGTTATTTCCGTAACTTCCTCCAAACCGGAACTGCCTGTGCCGGTATCCCCGGCTGTTTCCACAATTCCTTCCAAGCGGGATTCGTCAGCGTCATCAGCGTCATCAGCGGCGTCGTCAAGAAATTTATTCAACACATCGTCAAGTTCATAGGCGTCAATCGGTTTTGTTAAATAGCCGTTAAAGCCGTTTGCGAAGAATATTTCCTGGTTTTCCGGTATCGCGTTGGCGGTAAACGCGATGATGGGCACCGTGCGCGCGTAATCAGAATCAATTTGATTACGGATAATCCTTGCCGCGTCAACGCCGCTCATTTCCGGCATCATGTGGTCCATCACGATCATGTCGTAGCGAATATTGGAAGAACGAACAACCTCCACCGCTGTTTTGCCGCTGGAAACCTCGTGCACCTCGATGCCATAGAGGGCAAGAAGCCCTTTTGCGACATCGATATTCATTGCAACGTCATCGACAACAAGCAATTTTTTTCCCTTGAAATCTTTCCGCACGATTTGTTTCTTTTGTTTTTTGCCGTGATAATGGAAAGATTTTAATTGTGCGGCGGTTTCCTCGCCAAGCGGCGTGTTGTCCGTGACGGTTTGCGGCAACCTTATTCTGAATGTCGATCCCTTTCCGTATTCACTTTCCAAAATAATAGCGCCGTCCATCATCTCGACGAGTTTCTTGGTGATGGAAAGACCGAGCCCCGTTCCTTCGATAAACTTGTTTTCGCTTTTGTCAAAGCGGGTATAATCGCCGAACAATATTTCTCTATCTTCCTCTTTGATGCCGATACCGGTGTCTTTGACACTTGCCAGAAGAACGATATTTTGGTCGTCAACCTTTTCATAATCAATGATCAGCGTAACGTTGCCGCGTTTGGTATACTTAAATGCGTTTGAAAGAATATTATTGACGACTTGCTTAATGCGAAGTTCGTCGCCATACAGATTTAAAGGAATGGTTTCATTGATTTCAATCGAAAAGTGGATTGGTTTTTCGGAGATGCGCGTTATATTAGACTGAACGCAGTCGTTTATGACTTCGGCAAGATCATAATTATCCGGTTCAATAGGAAACTTATTGGTTTCGATTTTTGAAAGATCCAGAATATCGTTTATAATCTGAAGAAGGCTGCCGCCCGAAAGGTATATTTTTTCAAGGTCGGTGCGGGTTTTGGGAGGAAGCTGGTTCATAAGCTGGATCTCGGCAAGGCCGAGGATGGCGTTCAGCGGCGTCCTGATTTCATGGCTCATCGTGGCAAGAAACGACGTTTTCGCGCGGTTTGCCTGATCCGCTTTTTGAACCGCCATGAGCATATCGGTCATGTCGCTTAAAAATAACAACGATCCTTCAAGGCTGCCGTCTTCCCGGAACATCGGCGAGAAGTGTATCTCGTACTGTCTCTTTTCTTTGCCCGAAAAATTGATGCTCTCGAAAATCGAAATAGTCTTTTTTTGCGCGAGCGCGTTCTGAAACATGAGGGATAAACTTTCAAGCACTCCATCGTCAAGAAAATCCTTGAAAATCTCCCGGTAATCTTTGCCTACGAGGTCGTTTAACATAACCCCGGGAAGTTTGTCCAACAAGGACGCGGCGCAGTCCACGATCCGGTATTCCGAATCAAAAAGGACCAGCATCTCAGGAGAATTTTTCAAAATAAGATGCAGGTAGTCCGTTTGTTCCGCATTGGCGTGTGCTGTTTTGCGGGCCGCGATACTGTTTGCGGAAACGGAAACAAGCGAAAAAGCGGCTATAACGATAAAAACAAAACCGCCCGCCGCGCCAAGATGTGTTTCGACCGATAACGTCCTTCCGATAATAATGCCGGACAGCGAACACGCCAAGAGCATGAACGCGGCAAAGGCAAGATTGCCCACGGGTAATTTAAGACAGGAACCCACTACCTTAAGGACACGTTTCGTTTCTCTTTTGGCAAGCGCCGCCTGGACCTCTTTTCCGAACGGGATAAAGAGATCAATGGACACCATATACGCGAGAATCAGCATCGCGCCCAGTTGCCACAGCCGCGAAAGATCGGCATTAAACGACAGCGACAGCGGTATTTGTATCACCGCCACCGCCAATGAATCATAAAAACATCTCCGTGAAAACCAGCGGGTGGCGCCGTTGATAGAGGTTTCCCAAAAAAACAGCAAGAAGGGCGGAATCATCATCAGGATCGCTAATTCTGCCCGGTACAGCCACGCGGCGGGGACTACGCCGTAAACAAGCGGCATCTTGGTGATAAAATAAAGCCCGCAGAAAAGGGATGTCAACGCAAAGAAAAGGCGGGGCTTTTCCCGGCGGTCAAGAAAAAACCAGAGGACAAAAAAAAGCGCAAACACGAGGGATACCGCCGCCACCGCGACCCACAAGAGGTCTGCCGGAACGCCGCGCGCCGCGCCTTCTTCCGCGATATAATAGGGCCCTGAATACCGAAACCCCGCCCTCCGGTCGAACTCTTCGCCCGTTATGCGGATGCCGAGAATGTTTTCCCCTTCGCGGAACAACCCTTTGTCCAACGGAACCATCCCGCGCCGCCCGCCCGCGTTTCCCGCAGTCATGCCGTCACCGGTATTTCTCCCGGCAAGACGGCCGTTGAGATAGGCTTCCCAACTGCCGCCCGCGCCCGCAAGATAAAGCGCAGGCGGCGCAGCCATCTCGTCCAGCCTGCGATACGCCTCCGTCTCGAGCGCAAAAGGAATAATGACGGTGTTTTCCGCGATGTTTGGCCGTGCGAGAGAGAGAAACATCTTTTTTTTCCCGCGCAGACGGGAAATATCGGCGTTGGATATGCTTTTGCCGGGTTCTACAACCAGAATGCCGGGAGAATAGTCCTCCGCTATGCGGACCGGATTGATAACCGTATAGGCGGCGTCAAATCCCTCGCGTACGAAAACGTTCCCGCCGCGAAGGTCAATATAAAACGCCCCTTTTTCCCCGTTTCCCGCTTCGGCCGCATGAGAACAGAATAAGAGAAACGCGGACAATAATAAAAATGGTTTCATTGACTTTTATACAACTGACTTTTCGGCAATTTAGACAATTTACGTTATTCCGTAATTGAGGAAAGTCTTTCGACTATCGCGCCATACTCTAAATTTTCGCTCTGTTTCACCAGCCACTCGACCAAATCACCGCCTGATTCATAGTGGAACGCGTTTAATTCCTTGACCAGTTTTTCAATCTCGCTGGTTTTGAACCTGCTTGCCGCGCCCGCGATCTTTTGTAACAATGCGGTGTCGGGAGCGGGCCTCCGCTCTTTTTCTTCCGTTCCCCCTGGGGCGGCATTCGCCTTTAACCAATCGGTTGCCCCGGCCAGCAATGTTTCGCAGAGCGCGATAAACCCCGGTGTTTTTTCCTTTATCGCCGCAAGATCACCCTCCTTCGCGTACTGTTCGAGTTCCGCCGCAACATCCCCTGCTTCCTTCGCGCAAATGCCGTAGAGCGAACCTTTTATCCCATGAACATGAATCATATAGGCCGGAAGCGCCTGCGCCTCCTGGTTTTTTAACGTATCAAGCATCTCCGGGATTTTCGCCGCAAACGTCTTGAATATTGCCGCAAGGTTCTCGGGGGAGCCGAACTGGGAAAGCGCCGCGCCGTAATCAATGCCGCCCATTTCATTGCTCATTTTTGGCGTCCTTCATTATTTCCTTTGACAGCGCGTCAAACTTGTCTTCTATAACTTCAAACACTTCGACGATTCTCGGATCGAAACGGGTTCCCTTTCCTTCCAAGATTATCGCGCAGGTTTCACGATGATCAAACGCGGGACGGTAACAGCGGGGACTTCGGCAGGAAGCGTAGACATTGGCGACGGCGACAATTCTGCACGCAAGTGGAATCTCCTCTCCCTTTAATCCTTCCGGGTAACCGGTACCATCCCATTTTTCATGGTGCCCCTTCGCAATAATTGCCGCATATTCAAAGTAAAAATGACCGGGAAGTTTTTTATAAATATCGGACAGCGCGTTTGTGCCGATGATGGTATGTTGCTTGACCGTTTCAAACTCCTCCTCGGTTAACACCCCTTTTTTTTGCAGAATCAAGTCGCTGATGCCGATTTTGCCAATATCATGGAAGGCGCTTGCCCGCACGATCTTTTCGAGTTCGTTTTCCGTGAGATCCGAGCCGAATGTTTTCCGCCGGATCAACTCTTTACCGAGGATCATCGTGAACATACTGGTATCCTCGCCGTGCCGCCCCGTGTAACCGGTTCTATATTCGATAAGCTCGGCGAGAGACACCGCTATCGAATTTTCGAGATCCCGCACAATTTCAGCCGGGTTCGTCTGGTAGGAAGAAAATTGCAGATGTAACTCGATACGGTGCAGTAAAATGCTTCTGTTGGCCGGCTTGGTAATGAAATCCATCGCCCCCAGCTCAAGACATTTAATCTCCGTCATCGTGTCGTTGCTACCTGTCAAAAAGAGAACGGGAATAAACTCAAGTTTCGCATTCTTCTGGAGTTCCTTCAGCGTTTCAAACCCATCCATCTCCGGCATCCTCACGTCGAGAAGAATAAGATCGGGAACAACCGTCTTGCATATCTCTATGGCGATTTTACCCGATTTGGCAAGCATCACCTCGTAACGTTGCGAAAGATGCGCCTCAAGCTGTTTCAGAGTCAACAGATTATCGTCTACAATGAGTACTTTTTTCATAGTTGTATCTATTATATCACAAAGATCATGTGCTGTCTAGTACTTTGATAAGCCGTGTCAGGGCGCAGAGGATCTGAAACCGGCGGCACTCAAACCGGATCCCCTATGGCTGCTGTCCTCACGCTTCCTTAGAGCCTGTTCAAAATCTCAGCAAAAGGGGGAAGTCTCCCACTGTCAACAACTTAAGAATTTTGGTCCGCGAATGGCGCGAATAAATACGAATAATACATACCCATCAGCGCGCATTCGCATACATTCGCGTACATTCGCGGACAA
>JAISZQ010000282.1 GCA_031269165.1 Spirochaetaceae bacterium | reverse complement strand
CGGCTTCAGCCTGAAAAACCGCAAGACTTGGGAGACAACTAACCGAGTTGTCGAACAAGTCCATCTACAAGACGCAATCGGACTTATCGGCGAGATACGAAAGAAACTCAAAGTTCTGGCGGACGTTTACGCTGATAGCCGTTCCTTCGGCGACCCTCCTTAGCGGCGGCCTCGTGTGGGCCATAACGCGGTAGCCGTCATTGCGAGCGAGCGGCAGTTTGCCGACGACGAAGCAATCCAGTGCGGGATGCATCCTCTGGATTGCTTCGCCAACGGCAACTATGTTGCCGCCGTCTCGCAATGACGGCCTACTACGTCCTTCTTGTCTTCATTTTCCATTTTCAATTCTCCATTATCCATTCGCGCAACGCGCGTCCGATTGCTTCGCCAACGGCAACTATGTTGCCGCCGTCTCGCAATGACAACTCTCCCCGTCATTGCGAGCGGAGCGAAGCAATCCAGGGTGAAGGCATTCCCCGGCCGGATTGCTTCGTCGCTAGTGGCAACGCAAGTTGCCATCTCCTCGCAATGACAATGGTTCTCCCGTCATGGCGAGCGGAACCGCGCCTTCCCCCTCGCTCCGGGCTAAGCTCAAAACTTGAGCCGTCCTCCACTACCCCCTCTACGGGGACAAAACCATGCGGTGCATGGTGGCCCACGCAAGCGTGGGATTGGTGGGCGTACCTTAAGCAAACGTTTGTGGTTTTCGTGGTCTTTTCATTTTGTGGGTCGAGTTTAGCCCGAAGGGACGGGCTACCTCTCCATCGTTTTTTCTGCTACACTGGGGCCGGATAAAGGAAAGACGATGCGAGTTTTGGCAAGAGAGATTTTGAAGGCCGCGCAGGACGGCGTGAAAGAGGCGCGGGTTGCGGGATGGGTACATCGGATCCGCGATATGGGGGGCGTGTCCTTCGTGGTGTTGCGCGACCGATCGGGGATGGTGCAGTTGGTGCTGGACGGGAAGCCGGATGTTACGCTTGAGTCGGTGATTAGCGTGGTGGGAGAACCGGCGTTGAATGACAGGGCGCAGGGTGGGGCGGAGTTGCGGGTGAGGGCAATCGAGGTGCTGTCGCGGGCGGCGGTCGATGTGCCGTTTCAGGTGAACGGTGACGTGAGCCGGATGGGGCTTGAGGCGATTCTCGACAACCGGGGGCTGTCCCTGCGGAACCCGAAGATCCGGGCGATTTTCAAGGTACAGGCGACGATTATCGCGGCGTTTGCCGACCATCTGCGAAGCGAAGATTTCACGGAGATCAAGACGAGTAAGCTCGTGGGCGGGAGTACCGAGGGCGGCACCGAGTTGTTCGAGGTTGATTATTTTGACCGGAAGGTGTGGCTTGCCCAGTCGCCGCAAGCCTACAAGGAGACGATGGTGGGGAGCGGGCTTGAACGGGTGTTCGAAATCGCCCCGGCTTACCGCGCCGAGAAGCACGACACGCCCCGCCACCTCAACGAGTATGTCTCGCTGGATGTGGAGATGGGCTTCATCGACTCCGAGAAAGACTTGATCGAACTGGAAAAGCGGCTTTTGTCCCACATCTTTGCGGAGGTTGCCGCGAAAAACAGCGAGGAACTTGCCCTGTGGAACGCGGCGGTACCTGCGCCAGAAGCGGTTGCCGCGTCGCCTGTCATTCCCTACGAGGAAGCGATGAAGATCGCCACTGCCGAGGCGCACGGCGGCGCGAAAATCTACGACATCAACCCGGAGGCGGAACGGCTTCTCTGCGAGTGGTCGTTGCGGGAGACCGGCTCCGACCTCGTGTTTGTCAACGAGTTTCCCCGCCGCCACCGGCCTTTTTACACCTATCCGCTGGACAACGTGCGGACGATGAGTTTTGACGCGCTCTTCCGGGGGCTGGAGATCACGACCGGGGGCCGCCGCCACCACGACTACCAAACCTTGTACGACACCCTGCCGCGTTTTGGCCTCAAGCCGGAAAACATGGAAGCCTACCTTGCTATGCTCAAGTACGGGTGCCCACCGCACGGCGGTTTCGCCATCGGTTGCGAGCGGCTCACGCAAAAGATACTGGGACTGGGCAACGTGAAAGAGGCGAGCCTCTTCCCCCGCGACCGGAAGCGGGTCTCGCCGTGAGGTCTCGTGTGAGACCCTGTTTGGGCGGCGCGGCGGCACGATTGTTGTTGTGCGCGGCGTTTGTCCTGCTTACACCTGTGGTGAGCGAGGCGGGCATAACGTACGAGGAAATCCCACCGATGTCCCCCTTCGGGGGAGTGAACGCACCTGCGGTGGGCGAGGCGGGCATAACGTACGGGGAAATCCCATCAATATCCCCCTTCGGGGGAGTGAACGCGCTATCTCCCCCCGAAGGGGGGCCGTTGCCCTCTCTCATCACGCCGGGCTCTATCGCCTCCACGGCAGCACCTGCGGTGAGCGAGGCGGGCATAACGTACGAGGAGATACCATCGGCGTCCCCCTTCGGGGGAGCGAACGCGCTCTCTCCCCCCGAAGGGGGGCCGTTGCCCTCTCTCATCACGCCGGACTCTATCGCCTCCACGGCAGGTGGCGCCTCCACGGCAGACGGACTCACGATAAAAATTGCGGTGATGGGGCCGGGAGACGAGTTGTACTTCTGGTGGGGTCATCTGGCGGCTGTCGTCGAGGACTCGGCTCGCGGCGAGAAGCGGCTCTACGACTATGGGGTGTTTTCCTTTGATAGCGAAGACTTTTTCACCAACTTTGTGTTCGGGCGGATGCTCTATCTTACGGCCCGTTCCCCCGCCGATCGGGTTTACCAGCGGTATATTGCGGACAACCGGGACATCACGCTCTACACCCTCGACCTTGACCCGGACAAAAAAGAAGCGATGTACGATTTTCTTGAGTGGAACATCCGGCCCGAGAATCGCAACTACTGGTATCACCATTTCCGCGACAACTGCGTAACGCGGGTCATCGACATTCTCGACGAGATGATCGGCGGCCAGTTCTACGACACGTTTGGCAACACGCCCGGACGCTTTACCCTGCGCCGGCACGTCAGACGGCACACGTGGTTTTCGCCGTTTTGGGACTGGTTCCTCAACTTCCTCATGGGACAGGACATCGACCGCCCGACAACCATGCGCGAAGAGATGTTTCTCCCCTCCGAGGTTGGCCGTAACATTGCCGATTTCACCTACCTTGACGACGAAGGCCGCGAACGCAAACTCGTCTCCACCGTCGAAGTCCTGAACAAGGCCGTGAACCGCCCATCGGTACTCGAAACGCCCCGCAAACAGTGGCCGCGAGAACTGGTACTCGGCGTCTGTATCGCGGCGGGCTTTCTTGTCATCATGCGGGTGCGGCGGCGGCGCGAAAAATTGGGCCGCGTCCTCTGGGGCCTGGGCAACGCGTTCCTCGGCCTCTTTTTCGGCATCGTGGGAAGCGTCCTCTTTTTCCTCACGTTTTTTACCAACCACGACTACACGTGGCACAACGCCAACGTGATCTTCGTGAACCCGCTCCTCCTTGCCGCCGTCCCGCTGGGCCTCCTCGCCGCATTCAGCAGAAAACCGATCAAAGCCTTCTTCTGCGAGGCCCTCCTGCGCGGCGTGTGGACATTTGTCCTGCTTGGCGGCATCGTTACCATGCTGATCAAACTTTCCCCCGCGTATTTTCAGCAAAATCAGGTTACGCTCGCGCTGGTGCTGCCCTTCGCGGCGGTGTTGAGTTTCGCCCCTGACATTGTGCGCCGTCGGCTGACGCAGAGGCATTAGATAGAAGGTTGTTCCAAAACGCCGCAGAATACAAGCCGCCGCCACGATTCGGGCGGGGCGAACCCTGCAAACCCTTTTGGAACCTGTAGAGGTTGGCTGGAGCAAGGGGAGACTTCCTCCTGTCAACAACGTAAGCATTTTGCCCGCAGATTGCGCCATACGTGGCGACACGGGTTTAATCCGCCCGTCATTGCGAGCGGGCGGCACATTGCCGAGCGAAGCAATCCAGCGTGAAGGCCTCCCCCGTCTAGATTGCTTCGGGCTCCGCCCTCGCAATGACGGGTGGCAAGAGATAAGACAGAGACCCGCACAAGCCCCCATGCGTGAACCCCATGAGCCCACCACCATGAACTGCATTAACGCACACGCACGAACTGCATTAGTTTCCGCGCAGGAACTGCATTAGTTCTCGTGCAGGAACTAGTAGGTAGATTAGACTAAAAGGCTGGATATAAACCGCGAAGTTTTATCCGGGCATCTTCCGCCGTAAACTGCCACTCAACTGTTTTCTGGTTTGTATTCCGGTCAAGCTGCCACGCCTCAAGTTCCTTTGATAACTTTTCT
>JAISZQ010000351.1 GCA_031269165.1 Spirochaetaceae bacterium | reverse complement strand
CTCGCAATGACGGGCGAGATCGTCATTGCGAACCCGCGGCAACATAGTTGCCGTTGGTGAAGCAATCCAGACAGGGATGGCTTCCCCTGGATTGCTTCGCTCCGCTCGCAATGACGGGCGGCTCGCCCGCTATGACAGGCGAGATGGTCATTGCGAACCTGCGGCAACATAGTTGCCGTTGGTGAAGCAATCCAGACAGGGACGGTTCCCCCTGGATTGCTTCGCTCCGCTCGCAATGACGGGCGAGATCGTCATTGCGAACCCGCGGCAACATAGTTGCCGTTGGTGAAGCAATCCAGACAGGGACGGCTTCCCCTGGATTGCTTCGGGCTACGCCCTCGCAATGACGGGGGGGGGGGGCTCGCCGCAATGGCGGGAGGCTTGCTCGCAATGATGGGTTGCTCGCGTTGGTTCGCGTGGTTCGTGGCAGGGTCGTCATTGCGAGCCGCGAAGCGGCGAAGCAATCCAGACGAGGGGCGTTCTCGCCGGATTGCTTCGCTCGGCAATGTGCCGCCCGCTCGCAATGACGAGGGGCTTGCTCTCCCCCCGAAGGGGGGCCGATACCCGTTCGCGGTGCGATACGCCCAAGGGAAGCCCCTGCGGGGCCGGGGGCATCGTCATTGCGAACCCGCGGCAATTTGCCGTTGGCGAAGCAATCCAGACGGGGGGCGTTCTCCCTCTGGATTGCTTCGCTTTGCTCGCAATGACGGGGGGTGACGGGCGCAATGACGGGAGGCTCGCTCGGTTCGCGGCAGAGTTGTCATTGCGAGGCGGCGGCAACAGGGTTGCCGTTGGTGAAGCAATCCAGACGGGGGGCGTGGGAAAAAGGCCTGTGATCACATCATTTTGGGCAGCACCTGTATGCGGTAACCAAGAACGTCAAGAACATGGGCTATCGCCACAAACGAACGGTTCTCCTCGCGGGAACGTGAGGGGGAAAGGCGTTCCCGATTCCCCCCGGCTTCATCCGCGATCTTCGCCATACCCTCTGAGCGGGCTATGTCTCCGATCACTTCAAGAAGGAGTTCGGTATCATGTTCCTCGATAGCCGCCTCAAGATACTCGATCACCGCCTCTTTTGTTTGGATATGGTCCGCCATGTCCCATGTGTAGGTCTTTTCCATAATCAGTAGTCCCTTGCCAAGTCTCTGGCCTTTTCAATGTCCGCGCTCTGGGTGGATTTATCGCCGCCGCAAAGCAGGATGATTATTTCTTTGCCGGTATCTTTGAAGTATACCCGGTAACCCGGCCCATAAAAGATACGCATTTCAGAAACGCCCTCGCCGGCCGACGCCACATCTCCGGGGTTTCCCATAGCAAGGCGTTTAATCCTCATGTCAATGCGCCTTTTTGCCAGGCCGTCTCTGAGCCCTGAAAACCATTTTCGAAAAGTTTCTGTTTCCCGTATCTCCACATAATTAATATAGTTTATGAATCGCCTGTCGTCAAGGCTCGTTGAGGTTCGTTGCAGAGTCGTCATTGCGAGACGGCGGCAACAGGGTTGCCGTTGGCGAAGCAATCCAGACGGGGAAGGCATTCACGCTGGATTGCTTCGCTTTGCTCGCAATGACGGAGGGGCTCGCCCGCAATGACGGGGGGAGAATCGTCATTGCGAACCCGAAGGGTGAAGCAATCCAGACGGGGGCGTTCTCCCTCTGGATTGCTTCGCTACGCTCGCAATGACGGGGGGCGTTGCGGGGGGTTCCCTACAGCCCTCCGCGTCCTGCTTCGGGCTTCCGGGCCGGGGCGTACTCCGCAATGCGTCCATCCATGTACGCTTGGGGTACGCCCACTAAGCCAAGCAACGCTTGGCCACCATGCACCGCATGGTTTTGTCCCCGTAGGGGAGCCCGATGCCCGTTCCCCTCACGATATGCCCAAGGGCCTCCACGGCAGGTGGCTAAGGGGCAAAGGCGGCTTCGTATGCGTCCTCGCGGGCTTTTTTCAGGATGGCACTGTCGCGGATGGGGTCGGCCAAGCCCAGTTTCATGAAGCCGGATTGACCTGTGCCGAGGATTTGGCCGGGGCCGCGAATTTTCAGGTCTTCCTCGGCGATGACGAAGCCGTCGTTGGTCTTGTGCATGATGAGGAGGCGGTCGCGCATCTCTTCGGTGTAGTTGTCGATGTAGATGAGGAAGCAGTAGGACTGCGCGGCCCCCCGTCCGACACGGCCCCGCAACTGGTGGAGGGCGGAAAGGCCGAAGCGTTCGGCGTGTTCGATCACCATGCAGGTGGCGTTGGGCACGTCGACGCCGACTTCGACGACGCTGGTCGCAACGAGGACGGCGATTTCCCCCTTGCGAAAGCGTTCCATGATGAGGCGTTTTTCTTCCTCGTCAATCTGCGAGTGGAGGAGCGCGATGGTATAGTCGGAAAAGACCCGTTTCGATAAGTCCTCGTAGGCGCCGGTGCAGTCTTTCAGGTCTGCGGCGTAGAGTGAGGTCGGCTGGGCTTCTTCTTTTTTCTCGATAAGCGGGTAGACAAAGTAGGCTTGATGGCCCTTTTGCAACTCCTTCCGCACCGCCTCGTAGACTTTCGCCGCGTTGCTTTCCCGCGCAAGGTGGGTCTCGATGGGAAGCCGCCCGTGGGGCATTCCCTTGATGACGGACACGTCCCAGTCGCCAAAGGCGGTGAGCGCGAGGGTGCGCGGGATGGGAGTCGCGCTCATCATGAGGAGGTGCGGCTTTTCCGCGCCTTTACGCACGATGGACTGCCGCTGTTCGATGCCGAAACGGTGCTGTTCGTCGATGATGACGAGGCGGAGGTTTTTGTAGACCACGTCTTCCGAAAAGAGCGCGTGGGTGCCAACCACGAAATCGATCTCGCCGGAAGCGAGCGCGGCAAGCAGATTGCGGCGGCTCTTCGAGACAACGTTTCCGGTAAGAAAAGCCACGCGCACACCGAGCGGTTCCAGCAAGGCGGCAGCGTTTTCCGCGTGCTGGCGGGCAAGCAGTTCTGTCGGGGCCATCAGTGCCGCCGTGCCGCCCGCCTCAATCACCTCAAGTGCCGCCATAAACGAGACGAGCGTTTTCCCCGACCCGACGTCGCCTTGCAAGAGCCGCTCCATCGGGATGCCGCTTGCGATGTCGGCGTTGATCTCGCTCACGGCGGCCTCCTGACCCTCGGTCAACTGAAAAGGCAACCGCTCGCGCAACCTGTTTTGCAGCCCCACAGGGGGCCCCGCAGGGGCTTCCCTTGGGCGCGATGGGGTCAGTAATGGCAACGGCTCCCCCTTCGGGGGAAGGGAGCGTCCCTGTTGGAGGGGCCTGTCCCCATCGGAGGGGCCTGTCCCCGCTGGAGGGGGTTGTCCCCGCCGGAGGGGGTTGTCCCCACCGGAAGGGGCTGTCCCCGCCAGAACGCTTTCTCTCCCCCCGAAGGGGGGCCGTTGGTTTTCTGCGACGAGGGGCTCTTGGAAGCCCCTGCGGGGCCTTTTGCGGGCTGCGGCCCGCTTCATCAGCGCGAGTTGCAGTTTGTACAGTTCCTCGTAGATAAGCATTTCCCGCGCCTTGTGCGCCTCTTCCTCCGTCTTGGGGAAGTGGATAGCCATAAGCGCGTCTTTTTTGTGGGGAAAATGCTCGCGCTCGATGACGGCGGCGGGGATTTCGTCGTCAATTTTTTTGGCGCATAACTCAAGCGCGTTTTGGACGAGGCGGCGCAACGTGTTTTGCGTCAACCCCTCAGTCAGCGGATAGACGGGGAGCAGAGATTGGCCGTGTTTCGCGCCCGCTCCAAAGGACAGATCAAAGGACGAGGATTGCAGCTCACCGTATTTGTAGTAAAAGTGCCCGAAAACCTTTATTGTGTCGCCCGTTTCGACAGCCTTATCCAGATACGCCGACCGCCCGAAACAGACGAGGGAGGCGCACGCGCTGGAATCTTCTATATATATTTTTAACGTTTTTTGGCGGCCAAACCCGAACCACTCTTTTCTGAGGACGACCGCCTCGACGAAGATGTTTTTTTTCTTGTCATAATCCGCGAGAGGGGTCATCGCCGTCCGGTCTTCGTATTCACGCGGATAGTGGGTGAGAAGCGCGGCAACGTTGGAAATGTCGAGCCGGGCGAGGAGCGCGGCCGTCTTGGAACCGGCCCCTTTTACTTCTGAAAGTTTGACGCTCCCGGGCAGTTCTCTCAACAGCATAGTGATTGCCTCAACGGTAGAGGAACCGGACCGTCCGTCAAAAAGCCGTTTTTGGTACGACCAACAAAAGCCCGGAGAGGACGTTCACGCCCCAGCCAACCAGCAGTATGAGCCCGGCCAAAACCGCGATGGCGACCACCATGCTGTGGACAAAGGACACGGGACGGTTGCGAAAGAGCATGCGGCTGATCCGGTAGAGGGCGGGTTCAGAGATTGACCCGATGATCTGCCAAAACGGATGGTAGGTGTTCGCCCGCACAAAGTAGGCGAGCAACCTGAGCCCGATGACGACGGCAAAGAAGCCCAGAACAAACGAAAGCGCCGACCACATCACCTGAAGCACCAACGCGAGGACGAGCCCCAGCGTTATGCGGCCCGCACTGCCGACAACGAACGCGATATTGTTAGCGATGGAAAGAACCGCGAGGGCGGCGATCGGGGAAAGGTCGATATTTCCCAACCGCAGAAAGGAAAACCGGCGAAACCACAGGAGATACGGGTCGGTTATGTCCCGCAACAATTCGTAAAAGCGGCCAAAATTGACACCGCTCCACCACGAAAGCATGATTCGTATAAAGATAATAACCGAGTAAAGAGAAAGAGCCGATCCCACAATCCGCATAACCAGTTGCATTGTCCCTCCGATAAAAAGTCCAGAAAGATTAAGAATATAAGATGGGGGGACGCCTCCCCCCTGCCTCCAGCCCGCGCTCCGGTCGTCTCCCTCCGCGTGGTCTTCCGGCACCCCCCTCAGCGGGGGACACCCCCCGCAACGCCCCCCTTTATTTCACGTGCTCAACGCGGGGACTATCGTCATTGCGAAGCGCAGGGCATAGTCGTCATTGCGAACCACGAAGTGGTGAAGCAATCCAGACAAGGAACGCCCGCGCACTGGATTGCTTCGCTGCGCTCGCAATGACAGACAACCCGTCCGCAATGACGTTGTTCACTCCGCCCCGCCTTTGTTTCACGTGCTCAACGCGGGGACTATCGTCATTGCGAGGCGCAGGACATAGTCGTCATTGCGAACCACGAAGTGGTGAAGCAATCCAGACGAGGCCCCTTCGGGGAATGGATAATGGAGAATTGAAAATGGAGAATGTCGTGTTCTGGATACCAGTCGTTTCCTTCCTATCATTTTCCATTCTCCATTTATCATTATCCATTCCCCGTAGGGGCATAGATTGCTTCGCTTCGCTCGCAATGACAGACAACCCGTCCGCAATGACGCATTTATTCGTGTTATCCCTTGTCGAACACGCCCATCTTATAAGCGCGTTCCCCCCGGTTGTTCGCCGCGCAGATCGCCGCGCCCAGAGCGTCGGCGGCGTGGTCAGGCTTCGGCAACTCATCCAGAGCCAACAGAATCTTTACCATCTCCTGCACCTGCGCCTTTTCCGCCCGACCGATCCCGACAACCGCTTTTTTGATGTCGTCGGGCCGCGCCTCAAACACCGGCAACCCCGCCTGTTCCAACGCGAGCAACACAACCCCCCGCGCTTCGGACACGGTGAGGGCACTCGTTACGTTCCGGGCAAAGTAGAGCGTCTCGATGGCGGCCTCGTCCGGCTTGTGCTTCTCGATGACCGCCCTCACCCCGTCGTAAATCGCCGCAAGTCGCTTGCTATGCGGCATCTCCGCGCCCGTCTCAATCGTGCCGTGTTCAACGTGGCGTACACGATTCCCCGCCGCCTCAATCACACCCCACCCCGTCGACGCCAGCCCCGGGTCGATGCCCAGTATCTTACACGACCCCACAGGGGCTTTCCTTGTGCACGGCGTCGGGGAACGGGCATCGGTTTCCCTTTTCCATTCCCCGCAGGGGGGCGCGCGTTGCACGAATGGACAATGGATAATGGAAAATGGAGAGCGCCGTGTTTTGGAGACTACACGTTCTGCCACCATAATTTTCCATTATCCATTTACCCTTTTCCATTCCCCGCAGGGGCTCAGTCGTCGCCTTCAAAGTCTTCCGGCACGTCGATGTTCGAGTACACGTTCTGCACGTCGTCGTTTTCTTCGAGCCTGTCGATCAGCTTCAAGACCTTTCCCGTAGAAGCCGCATCCAGCGTAACCGGCGCTTCCGGCACCATGCTGATCTCCGCGCTCATCGTCTCGAAATTTTTCTCGGTCAAGGCGTTTATCACCGCCTCAAAGTCCTCCGGGGCCGTCGTCACCTCGATGACCCCATCGCCTTCCGCGACATCCTCCGCCCCGCCTTCCAGAGCCGCCTCCATCACCGCGTCCTCGGTGTACTTCTCGCCGTCCAGCGTGATGATCCCCTTCCGCGTGAGAAGCCGCGAAACAGAGCCCGACTTGGCAAGCTCCGCCCCGGCGCGGGTGAGAATGTTCCGCACATCCGCTGCCGCCCGGTTCCGATTGTCCGTAAGCACCTCGATAAGGATCGCCGCCTCGCCGAGCCGCGCTTCGTAGGAAAGCTCCTCGTAGTTGACCCCCTCAAGCTCGCCCGTCCCCTTCTTGATTGCCCGGTCGATGTTGTCCTTGGGCATATTTGCGCCGCGAGCCTTGATGACCGCCGTCCGCAACCGGGGATTTCCCTCCGGGTCCCCGCCCCCCATCCGCGCCGCAATCGAGATTTCCTTTATCAGCTTCGTAAACATCTGGCCGCGTTTCGCGTCCGCAGCCCCTTTCTTGTGTTTAATCGTCGCCCATTTACTATGGCCTGACATGATAACTCCTCCAGTTTCAGTATCGAAAAACCAGTGTAGCACATCCCGACAAGTTGGACAAGAGAGGCTGTTCCAAAACCAGCCATAGGATGCCTCGGCCCGAATCACGGCGGAACATACTATTGATATTTTTCGAGGAGAAGCACTATTTACTCAAGTTGTTGACAACGAGAAGGCTTTCCCCTGTAAACAACTTAAGCAAAAAGAACAGAAAGGTTCGCAGATTGCACCTGATGGCGCGCCATATATGGCGATTCAGATTACGCAGATTTAAGGGATAAGAGGTGAAGGTGTCATTGCGAGAAGCGAAGCGACGAAGCAATCCAGACGGGGGAGGCTCTCACACTGGATTGCTTCGCTTCGCTCGCAATGACGAGGGGGCTCGTCGCAATGACGGAGGGGGGTTGCCGCAATGACAGTAGCATCGTCATTGCGAGGGCGTAGCCCGAAGCAATCCAGCCGAGGAATGCCTTCACCCCGGATTGCTTCGCCCGGCAATGTGCCGCCCGCTCGCAATAACGAGGGGGTCTGCTCGCAGTGACGGGGGCGCACTCTCCCCCCGAAGGGGGGCCGAGGGGCGTTCGTGGTGCGATACACCCTAGGGCCTCCACGGCAGGTGGCTGGGGGGCGTTGCGGGGGTGGAACCCCCGCAGAGGGGGTAGCGGAGGACCGCAGGGCCGGAGCGAGGGGGAGACTTCCCCCTTTTTTGAATTCAGCATTGATGCTCCCCAGTGGCGGGGTTTCCCTTTTTGTGGTAAAATGGGAGGCGATGGACGCGATTCTCGTGAAAGCCGTTAAACTTGCCCGAAGGCGGCATTATGCGCGGGCGATCAAGTTGCTTGAGGCCGAGGTGTTTTCCTATAGCGACTCGTGGCAGTTTCCCTATGTGCTGGGGTTGTGCTATCTGAAATCGGGTAATGCGGGGAGCGCGTTTCCGTTGCTCAGGCGGGCGGTGGAGAAGGACGACGGGAAGGCGGGGCCGCTCTTGGCGCTTGCCGCGTTGCACATGAGGCGGGGGGAGAGCGCGAAGGCGATTTCGTTCTATCTGCGGGTGAAGGACTTCGACGCGGGGAACCGTACCGCGCGGCGGGGCTTGAAGATTTTAGAGCGGTACGGCGGCACCTTGACGGCATGGCAGAACGAGAAAAAGATCGCGGTGCTTTACCCCCCGTTTCCGCGCGTGCCGGTGTCGCCCAAAACGGTCGCGTTCGCGTTGTTGTTCGCGGTGCTGGCGGGGCTGGGCTATGGCACGGTGACACTCGTCAAGCGCGGGGTGATCCGGCTGCCTGCAATCGAGCGGGCAAGCCGGGAACGAGCGGGGCTCGATGCGGCGTCTCTCACGGCGGAAGAAAAAAACGCGCCTGCCGGGACGGAGGGGACGTTCCGGTTTGTGTTGACCAACAAAGAGATTCTTGATACCTTTGATAAAGGGCGGGCGCTCTTCAATCGGCGGCGTGACGAAGCGGCGCGGGTCGAGATGAACCGGATCCTTGAATCGAACGCGACCGGCGCGGTGAAGAACAAGGCGCGGATACTGCTTTCTTATATGGAAGATTCTGACTTTGCCGGTTTGCAGGACCGGTTCAGTTTTGCCGAGGTCGAGGCCGAGCCGTACCTTTACCGGGACTGCGCGGTGATTTGGCGGGGGATGGCGGCGAATCTGGAGGCGGACGATACGGGGACGGTTTTCAATCTCCTTGTCGGCTATGAGAGCAAGAGCCGCCTTGAGGGGATCGTGCGGGTGCGGTTTGACTATGCGGTCCCCGTCAACACGGAAATGCCGCTGGAGGTGCTCGGCAAGGTAACGCCGGTTCCGTCGACTGCGAACAAGAGCCGGACGGACGTTGAATTAAGGGGGGTTGCAATACATGAGATTAGAGAGTAGGATTGTACAGGTATGATTATCGCCTTGGACGGGCCGGCAGGGTCCGGAAAAAGCAGTATCGCCAGAACGCTGGCGGGTGATTTGGGTATCACCTACATTAACTCAGGGAACCTATACCGCGCCTTCACCTACGGCGCGAAGAAGAACGGGATTGACCCAGAAGACTCGGACGCGATTGTCCGGTATGCCCGGCAGGAAACAATCACATACGAGGGTGATTCGGTCTTTTTGGGCGGCGAGGACGTAACGGCCTCTCTGCACACCGATGAGGTTGACGCGCTGGTGGGGAACGTCTCGTGTATCGTGCCGTTGCGCCGTCTGGTGAACGACATCATTCGCAAGGAGGCAGCCCACCTGGATGTGATTGTCGAGGGCCGCGACATGACGACGGTCGCCTTTCCCGATGCCGAGTTCCGGTTTTTCATAGACGCCTCGGTGGAGACTCGCGCTAAGCGGCGTTTCGATCAGGGGTCGTCGGCATTGAGTCTTGATGAAATCCGGCGCGGCATCGAGGAGCGGGACGCGATCGACAGTGAAAAGCCGGAGGGCGCGTTAAAAATAGGCGCGGGGGTCGAGTATATTAATACATCCCTCTTGACTTTAGATGAGGTTTGCAGTATTATTAAGAGACGTATAAGCAGTAGAGGAATGAACATGGCAAAGTCGGATCCTATCGGTCCCATTGATTCTATCGAGTCTACCGAATCCATCGAGTCTTTCGATCCCACCCAGGGTGAGAAGGATGACAGCGGGGGCAATGGAAACAACGGGGAAGTCCAAACACAATTACAGGAAGAGTACCTGAAAAATCTCGAGCAGCTTGAAGAAGGACAGCTTGTTACCGGCACCGTCATTCAGGTGACGCAGGATCAGGTTTTCGTCGATGTGGGGTGCAAGTCGGAAGGGAAAATCGCGATCACTGAATTCGGCGAGGTTCCGAATGTCGGGGATGAAGTTTCTGTCGTTCTCGTCATGAAAGAGAACAAGCGCGGCGAGGTTATTGTCTCCAAGCAGAAGGCCGATTCCAAGATCGGCCGGAAAAACCTCAAGCAGGCGTTCCAGGATCATGCGCCGATTGAGGGGACGATTCTTCGTCACGTCAAGGGCGGGTACGAGGTGCAGATCGGCGGGGATATGATGGCGTTTCTTCCGACGAGTCAGGCCGATGTGATCCGTGTGGATAATCCCGATTCATTGATCGGGGAGGAAATCCAGGCGCTTGTCGAGCGTATCTATTCCGACGGCAAGGAAAACATCGTCATCAGCAGGAGACGATTCCTTGAGGAAGAGATGGACCGGAAGCGTGAAGCGTTTTTTATCAACGTGCCGGTGGGCAGCGAAGTAACCGGGGAAGTGAAGTCGTTTACCTCTTTTGGCGCGTTTGTTGACCTGGGCGGTTTTGACGGCCTCTTGCATGTCAACGATATGAGCTGGGGTCATGTCTTGAGGCCGCGCGATTTTGTGAAGAAGGGCCAGGAACTTACGCTCAAGGTTATCCGTATCGATCCCAACCAGAAGCGGATAAATCTCTCTCTGAAGCATTTTACCGATGATCCGTGGATCCACTTTGAAGAAAAGTTTCATGTGAACCAGATCGTCAAGGGCAAGGTGACCAAACTGGCCGAGTTCGGCGCGTTTATCGAGATTGACGAGGGAATTGAGGGGCTTGCTCACATCTCCGAGTTCTCGTGGGTGAAGAAAGTGCAGAAACCGAGCGATTTGGTCAAGGTCGGCGATGTTGTCGAATGTATGATTCTGGGCTACGACCTCCAGCAGGGCCGCGTTTCGCTCGGTCTTAAACAGGTTGAGCAAAACCCGTGGGACAAGATTGAAGAAGTCTATCCCGTCGGCACCCGGCTCACCCGCACGGTGGTCAAGGTTACCAGTGCCGGGGCGTTTGTCCAACTGGAAGAAGGCATCGACGGCTTTTTGCACATGGACGATCTTTCGTGGACCAAGAAAGTCAAGCATCCGGGTAGCGAGCTGAAAGAGGGCGACGAGATTGAGGTCATCGTCATTGCCGTGGATGCCGAGAAGCGTTCGATACGGCTCGGCGTGAAACAGCTTACCGATGATCCGTGGAAGAGTTTCTCGTCCGCCTACCGGATGGGCTCGCTGATCGAAGGCGAGGTGTGTTCGGTGACCGATTTCGGCATATTTGTGAAAGTGCCGGGTGGCATTGAGGGCCTTATCCACAAATCCAACCTTGTGGAAAACCCCGACGACAATCCCGACGAAGTTTTGCGGAAATACAAGGTCGGCGACAAGGTGAAGGCGGCGGTGATCGAAGTGCACGGCGACAAAGGAAAAGCGGCGTTCTCGATCCGCGACTATAAGAAACACCTTGCGCGGGAAGAGGTGTCCCAGTATCTTGCCGGAGAGGAAACGGACGGCTCGACGTTTACGCTGGGTGATCTTTTGAAGAAGTGACGACTTTATGGCAGAGGATGGGCAAGAACGGGTCTTCATAGCGGAAAGCACCGTGATGAAGGAAAAACTCGACGTTTTGGGAAAAATTGCCCAAACCGATTCTCCTGTCCTTATCTTGGGTGAAAGCGGGGTCGGGAAAGAGTTCTTTGCCGAGGAAGTTCATCTGTGTAGCGGGCGGGCGAGTGGGCCTTTCGTCCGGGTAAACTGCGCGGCATTGCCGCTCGGACTCGCGGAAAGCGAGCTTTTTGGCTACGTGAAAGGCGCTTTTACCGGGGCGGAAGCCGACCGGAAAGGCCGTTTTGAGCTGGCGGAAGGCGGCACGTTGTTTTTGGACGAGATCGCCGACGTGGAAACACCCATTCAGGCGAAACTATTGCGTTTCCTTGCCGAAAAGTCTTTCGAGAAGGTCGGGGCGGATGTCTCGTTGACCGCCGACGTGCGGATTGTCGCGGCGACCAACAAAAACCTTGAATCTCTGATTGAAGACGGGCGTTTTCGCAAAGATTTGTACTACCGCCTGAACGTGTTGCCGGTGCGCGTGCCGCCGCTCAGGGAACGGGGCGAGGATATAAGGCGGCTTGCCGTTTTTTTCAGGGAAAAACACGAAAAGGCGGCGGGGAAACAATTCGCGGGGTTTAGCGACGAGGCGATGTCGGCGCTGATGAGTTATGCGTGGCCGGGCAACGTGCGGGAACTGTCAAACTGTATCGAACGTGCCTGCGTGATCTCAGGCGGTCACTTTATCGAAAAAGACGACCTGTTTCTGATAAACGAACCGGCCGCGATGAATATCATGAACGCCGACTGCGATCTGAAAACGGCGATGCATGATTTTAAGAAGCGGTTTATCCGGGTGGTGCTTGAAAAAAACAACTGGAGCCAGACGCGAACGGCGAAGGTTCTCGATATAGAGCGGACGTATTTGTCGCGGCTCATCAAAGACTTAGGGGTTGAGAGGGAAGTATAATGGAAAGCGAAAATACCGTCGCAAAACAGGAAACAACGCGCTCGTTCGCGGATTTTCTGCAACAAAAGAGAAAACTTTTCGCCGGACTGCTCGCCGCCGTTATCGGGGCGATCGCGGTGTTTTTTATTGCCGCCGGAGTGCTGGATGCGGATACCAAGAAGAAACTTGCCGCTCTGGAAGGCTTGATAGAACGATACGATCAACTGGCGGACCTCATCGGGAACGAAGCGGATGATGCGGCGTCCGGTATCGAGACTCTGCGCGGCGATCTCGAGGCTTTCGCGGAAGGCGCGGGCGGTTATGCGGGAGCGAAGGCGTGGTCCCTTGTCGGGAACATCTACGCGAAGGAGAAAAAATGGGCCGATGCGGAAAACGCCTTTGAGCAATCGGCACAGAAGGGCGCAAAGACGCACCTTTCCGGGCCCAGTCTCTTTAACGCCGGGATCGCGGCGGAGGAAGGAGGCAACGCCGCGAAAGCCATCGACTATTTCACCCGGAGTGCCGACGCGCCAACATCCGTCATCGGCGCGCGAGCCCAGTTTTCCATAGGCCGCTTGCAGGAAACGCAGGGCGATAGGGAAGCCGCCCGTCTTGCCTACCGGAAAGTCATTGAAGATTATCCTGATTATTCCGGCGAGACGTGGAGAAACTTGGCACAATCACGGCTCATTGTGCTTGACGAAAACGAATGAGTTTCCGGGCGGCTTCTCAAAAACTATTTCTCGCGTGTTCGCGGTTTTTGATAGTCGTCGTCTTCGTGTGCGGTATGACCTCCTGCGGCATTGATGACGAACCCTATTTATCGCCGGAGTTGTGGGTGTCCGTTACTTCAAATACCAAGGCCGAGGTAGGAGGAATGTCGGCAAGCGGCGAAAATATGTACTCGCCCAGTTATCTCCTCTATTATAAAATCTACATTAGCGGGGAAAGCGAGTCGTCAACCATACAGCCCGACGCGATGAGCAGAATCAACGGAACCCTCAATTCGGATTATAGAGGCATCCTGCCCTATACGACGTTAAACACATCGACTCCCCAGGTTTTCACCCCAACCGTTTTCTCCAACCGGAATTTTTATCCCATAGTCATCGGGTCAACCGAGACGCTTTCCGCGTCAACGAGCACGATAACCATTGACTTTTCCAATGTAAACAACGCCTTGCTTCCGTCTCTGATGGTGAATGGCGGCACGGCACAAACCTTGAATCGGTCAAACGGTGGCGGCACGTTCACACCGCTTCCCCTTGATGACCGCCGTTTCAGGAATTTTAGCGATTTGCGTAACGCTCAGAACCGGGATGTCGCACAGCTCAGCGGCGACGGTGACTACTCCTATTGCGCTGTCTACATCATAAAACGGGGCATCAACCCGAACACCCTCACCGCTATCTACAGCGCCCCCACGTTTATCGCCGTCTTCCGTTTACCGGACGACTACTAGTAGTCCGACACGATTGTAACAGCGAATACATAGCGTATCCGGTAAGGTATAGGAGCCAAGTACGGCCTTTCCGTGCCGCTTCCCGCCCAAAAACGGCATCGCCCAACGATAGCCTCAAGAGAAATCTGCCCTCTACCGCAGCGTGAAGTTTTGAAACAGACCCCCCCCCCCTTATCCATATTTTTCGTCCAAGCAACCTGCTATCGCGCGTGTGGCCTTCACGGTTCACGGAATACTCTTCAAAAATGAAAAAATTCTGAAAAAAAACCGCGAAAAATCGACAAAAATTGAAAAAAGTACTTGACAGCACACAAAAGCCGTGATAGTATAGATATGTTAATGAAGCGTGAACGAACACGTATCACGTAAATCAAACATTAACGAAATTTTTTTCATATTGGAGGAAAAAATGAAACTAAAGAATTTGTCGATTGTGTTGGTGGTACTGGCTGCCGGGTTACTGGTTGCGGGATGTACGAAGCGGGAACGCTCGCAGGAGAGTGGGGGAGCCTCAACTGACGGGGGGGGGGGGATGCTGCTGAGATACAAGCGACCGCCATTAGTACTGTAGGGCCGGACTCCGGCGCGAGACTGGAGATGTGGACTTTCGTGGACCTCCACGCCCAGTTTTATGCGTCCATGCTGGAACAGTGGAATCGGGAACATCCCGATAAGCAACTCCAGATTACCTTCACCAATTACCCTTACACCGAGATGCACAACAAGATGACGATGGCGGTTCAGACAGGACAAGGGGCGCCGGATCTCTGCGACATCGAGATCGGCCAGTATCCCAATTTTATGAAGGGCCAGATCCCCTTTGTGGAGTTGAACACATACGTCGCCCCCTTTGAAAAGGATATTGTCAAGGCCAGGCTCGATATTTACGGCAAGAACGGCAAATACTACGGCGTTCCCACCCACGTAGGGGCGACGGTTATGTTCTACAACGCCGAACTTCTGGAGGCTGCGGGCATTGACTATAAAACCATCGTTACGTGGGACGATTTCGCCGCCGCAGGCAAAAAATATTTAGCGGCTACGGGAAAAAAGATCACGAGCGTTGATACCGGCGGCACCGACTGGCTTTGGCTGGCTATGGCCGAATACGGGGAAGACTATACCAACGACGCGGGAAGAGCGAATATCAAGCTCAATTCTATCCGAAAAATGATCAATGCGCAGTCCCAGTGGCTAAAAGACGGCATTGCCATGCTTTCCCCCGGCGGTCATGTGGATATGGAGACAGGTTATGCAAATTTGGCGGAAGGTAACATTGTGGCCTTCCCCAAAGCCATGTGGTTCATGTCCCGTTTCCTTAACTATATGCCGGAAATGGATGGTAAATGGGCTATTGCTCCTTGCCCGGTCTTTGAAAAAGGCCAGCCCCGGTCGGTCGGTATCGGCGGCACCGGGACGGTCGTTTCCCTCCAGTCGAAACACCCGGAACTGGCGGCGGAGTTTATCAGTTGGGCGAAACTTTCCTACGATGGCAACGTGAAAATCTGGGAAGTTCTGGGCTTTGACACTTGCAACACCTCGATCTGGTCAGATCCTAAAATCACCACCGATACGAGCAACAAGTACATTGCCTATTTCAGGAACAACCCCTTTGATACGCTGAACGCGATCAAAGATGAGATCGGCAAGATACGGGTCAACACCATCAACCCCTTTGTCAGTGAGCAGTTTAACACCAACATCCTTGTTGATGTTTTGCAGGACGGCGGCGATCTTGAAACCGCCCTTGACGCGGGACAAGCGGAAATTGACATCGAACAATAGCGCATAGCAAAACGTTCTTTTGCGGGGCGGGTCGTCCGCCTCGCGGGAGCGTTTTGCAAGGAGGATCTGCTTATGGCAAAGAACATTCTCGGAAAGAACAGGGTAAGCGAACTGCTATACAACTGGAAAGTTGCGCCCTATGTTTTCGTACTGCCGTTTCTTCTCTCATTTTCAATTTTCTGGGTATACCCGCTTTTCAGCACCGTAAAAATGAGTTTTCAGGACATTCTCCCCGGGGAAGTTACGTGGGTCGGTTTGGATAATTTCAGAAAACTGTTGAAGGACCGGACTTTTTTTATCGCAATCGGCAACAGCTTTTTGTACATGGGGCTCACCATAGTCCTGCTTATTCCCTTTCCCATGCTCTTTGCGGTACTGATGGACAGTAATTTTGTCAAAGCCAAAGGGGTTTTTAAGGCTATTCTGTATATGCCGGCCCTTACCTCCGTGGTGGTTTCCGGGACCATTTTTCGTCTTGCCTTCGCGGAAATGCCCAATTCGGCGATGAACCAGATTATCGCCCTGTTCGGCCATGAACCTATCCGCTGGCTCGGCATAAAAGGACCGGCGTTCTTTGCGCTCGTTCTTATCTGTTGCTGGAGATGGACCGGCGTCAATATGCTTTATTTCCTTGCGGGACTCAAGGGCATTGACACAGGGCTGTATGAATCAGCCGAGATAGACGGGGCCACCAAGATGCAAAAGTTCTGGTACATAACGCTGCCCCTTCTGAATCCCACCACCATATATGTACTCACCATCAGCATCTATGCGGGCCTCTCTATGTTCATGGAAGTATTTATGCTGATGGGAAACGGCGGCCCAAGAAACATCGCCCTTACTATTGTGGGCTATTTATACCGGCGGGGCATCGAACGCAACCAGCTTGGTTACGCTTCCGCAGTGGGCATAGTGCTCTTGGTCATCGCCCTGGCCATCAATACCGCCCAGTTGACCCTAACCGGGACCCTGCGTCCCAAAAAGGAGCGTTGATTATGAGCACACTTTATCGGCAGAAAAAATACGGCAGCCTGAAAGTACAGGCGAGCCTTTACACATTCCTGGGAATGTTGTTTTTCAGCGTCCTCTGCGCCCTGATTGTCGCCCCGATAGTAACCTTTGTTATCGCGTCTTTCAGGCCCGGGCAAGACTTGATTCGGAACGGCCTTTCTCTGGGCATTGATCCGGACAGAATGTCGTTAAAAAACTATCTGTTTCTTTTTACGGGCAAACACAGTTACTTTATGTGGTTCAAGAACAGCCTTCTCCTCACGATTGTTCAGGTTACGCTTTCTCTCTTGGTCTGCTATATTGTGGCCTACGGCTTGGCAATGTACGTGTTCAAGTTGAAAAACATTCTTTTTTTCCTCGTCATCGCGACGATGATGGTGCCCTTTGAAATTCTCATGCTTCCCCTGTATGTGGAAATCATTGCCTTGAAGCTGATCGACTCTTTTGCCGGGGTTATTTTACCGGGATTGTGCGGGGCGGCAACGATATTTTTCTTCCGGCAGTATATGCAGGGCCTCCCCAAAGGACTCTTGGATGCCGGGCGTATAGACGGGGCCAACGAATACCGAATCTGCTTTACCATTATGTTGCCCTTGGTCAAGCCCGCGTTTGCCGCAATGGGCATTTTATCCGCTATGGGCTCATGGAACAATATGCTCTGGCCCCTCCTTGTGTTTCGGAATGCGTCAAAGTTCACCCTTCCCATCGGGCTTAACACGCTCTTAACCCCCTACGGGAATGATTATGATCTCTTGATTGCCGGTTCAGTATTCTCGGTCATTCCGATTTTTGTCCTCTTTCTTTTGTTTCAGCAATATTTTATCGGCGGGATGACTGCCGGGGCGATTAAGGAGTAAGCGTTGTTGCGCAAGGGGGCGCGAAGGAGGGGCCGGGGCGCTGTTGCTGTGTGCCTGTATCGGGGGCTATCCGCTCGTCCATCCCCCCGTCATTGCGCGGGGCCCACCCGTCATTGCGAGGAGGCTTGCCGACGAAGCAATCCAGTCGAGGGAAGGCCGTCACGCTGGATTGCCGCGCTACGCTCGCAATGACTGGTGGGTGACGGGCGCAATGACAGGTGGCATCGTCATTGCGAACCCGAAGGGTGAAGCAATCCAGTCGAGGGGCGTTCTCCCCCAGAATGGGGGCCGAGGGGCGTTCATGCCACAACCCGCCCAAGGGCCTCCACGGCAGGTGCTAATCTTGACCCACAGAATCATGCGAGGAACTCCCGGTAAGCCAGCAAGATATATAACTTCATCAGTCCTATCCATACCGTCTTCACCCCGGGTGGCCCGTCACTAGGCGCCCGTTT
>JAISZQ010000331.1 GCA_031269165.1 Spirochaetaceae bacterium | reverse complement strand
GACCACTGGTTCCCTTCGCTCCGCTCTGCCTCTCTCGGCAACCCCGCCTATGACAGGGTGGCGCCGTGTGTGGTGTAGATTTGTCATTGCGAGGAGGCGGCGTGCTACCTTCGGTAGCCAAGCCGACGACGAAGCAATCCAGACGGGGAAGGCCTTCTCCCTGGATTGCTTCGCTCCGCTCGCAATGACGCGGCCCGCTCGGCAATGACGACCGTTCCGATGTCAACAACTTAAGAGCCTGTTCAAAAACCCTGCGGGACGCCCTCCTCCGCAGTGATTCGGGGGCGTTACGGGGGCTGGCCCCCGTTGAAGGGGGTAGCGGATGACCAAACGGAGGGAGGTGTGGACGCGCCTTTAGGTGCGGACATATCGACCGGAGAGCGGGCAGTAGCGAGGGGGAAGGCGTTCCCCTGTCAACAACTTAAGCAAATGGAATATAAGAGTGGTCAACGGGTTACACAGATTTTTAGTTTTTTTGTCCGCGAATGTACGCGAATGTGCGCCATACATGGCGTTGCGAATACGCGCTGATGGGTATGTATCATTCGTAACGCCATATATGGCGCTTATTCGCGCCATTCGCGGACCAAAATTCTTAAGTTGTTGACAGTGGAAGGCGCGGCAAATTGCCGATTCCCCCTTTTTATGTTTGGGAGTTATGGAAACGATAGATACAACAAGACCTGCGTTTGAGCGCATGGCGCTTTCGGTGATGAAGCGTTATCCGCCTGATAAGGTGCGGTGGCACTATGAGCATGGGCTGATGCTCCAGTCGGTGTGGGCGGTGGGAAAGGCGGTGCTCAATGGGGAGGAAAACGCGTACGGCAGCGCATACGGCGCGTGGGTGACGCTCATGTATGACACGAAGATTGACGGGAAGGGGCGCATTCAGGGCTACCGTGCCGATGAATTCAACCTCGACCAGATCAATGCGGGGAAGGCGCTGTTCGATCTCTGGCGTGAGACGGGAAACCGGCGGTATCGCGTTGCCATCGAGACCTTGCACGGGCAGATGGAGCGGCAGCCCCGGACGCGCTCAGGCGGCTTTTGGCACAAGAAGATTTATCCTTATCAGATGTGGCTGGACGGCGTGTACATGGCCGAGCCGTTCAACGCCCGGTATATCCGCGAATTCGGCGGCGGTGATGGGGCGAACGGAAGCGTGTATGCCGATGTGGTGCGCCAGTTTACGCTGATGGCGGAAAAGGCGCGGGACCCGAAGACCGGCCTTCTCTATCATGCGTGGGACGAATCGCGGGAACAGTGCTGGGCAGACCCTGAAACGGGTTGTTCGCCCCATTTCTGGGGACGGGCGCTGGGTTGGTACTGCATGGCCCTCGTTGATACGCTTGACATCATCCCGCACGCGGACGTGGATGCCCGCGCCCCCTTGACGGCAATCGCCCGCTCGCTTGTCGGGCCGATTCTGGCGGTGCAGGATGCGGAGAGCGGTCTCTGGTACCAAGTGCTTGACCAGGGCGGCCGCGAGAAAAATTACCTTGAATCCTCGGCCTCGGCGATGTTCTGTTACTTTTTTTACAAGGTGCTCAACAACGGTCTCGCCGAGAAAGATGCCGAGCCCGCGTTGCGGGAAGCCGCCGTCCGCGCTTGGGATGGGCTCTTGCGGCTCAAAGTGCGGGACGATGCGGGGGGCGATCTCCACTTGACCGATATTTGCGCCGTGGCGGGCCTCGGCGGAACCCCCTACCGGGACGGCAGTTACGATTACTATGTGGGCGAGCCTGTCGCCACCGACGACTTCAAAGGGGTGGGACCGTTCATTCTCGCCGGAATTGAGCGGGAGGCTGATAACAAGCGGGATGCTCATTCCACTGTCAACAACTTAAGAAATGGAATATAAGAATGGAAACCAAAGGAACCGCAGATTGACGTGAATTTTCACGGATTTAATCCGCCCGTCATTGCGAGCGAAGCGAAGCAATCCAGGGCGTGGGCCTTCCTCGACTGGATTGCTTCGTCGTCGGCAAATGCCGCCTTCTCGCAATGACACCCCCACCTCTTATAAGTCCGAAGTAGGACGCTGAGGGCTGTAGGGAGCCCCCCGCAACGCCCCCGAATCACAGCGGAGGCGGACATCCTGCGGGGTTATTGAACAGGCTCTTAGGCATAGGTAACGATTCAGCCGTCACCGTGGTTGGGGGCTTCGCGGGAGCCTGACCGCCGCCTGTTTCCTATTTTCCGCCGCGTCAGCGTTACGTCAGCTTTATGGAAGTAATATCTTTGAAAAACCCGGCGCTTTGACGGAATATGCGGGCCCCTACGCCGTCCTTTTGCCCCGCCGTCAACAATTGGTACTCTTTCGGCGCGGCGGAGGGTGTCTGAAGATGAAATGCGCCGTCAACATAGTCAATGATCACGAGGTCGGCGACAAGGTTGCCGTTTTTTCCATAAATGTTGACGGTTTCAGGATAGATAACGATCCGGTCGAACTCGTAGACCTGCTTCGAGCGGTTCCGTATTATCGTCTCGGAGAAAATGAGCAACGACGGCCCGGCAGCCTCCGCCTCAGCAAGACTCATCCCCGCCCGGCCATCCTCAATCTCCCCGGCGTATAACAACTGAGGAACTTCCGGCAACACCGCGCACAGTTCGCCGTTGATGGTGTCCGTGCCTTCAAAAGACATTTTCAAGGGAAACGGCTGGAGCGGCAACTTGGTATACCGGCCGATTTCTATCTCTAATACCGCCGGAAGCACCGTCTTAAAACAGATCTCGCTCTCCGGCGCAAGAGCGGTTTTTTGCGGCAAAAACGCGATAAGCGGGTTCGCAGGCAAAAACGGCTTGAAACAAACCATTTCGCCCGTGCCGATAATGTCATAGCGCACATCCTTGGACGGCGGGCAAGAAAAGCACACCTCCCAATGCGCCCCGTCCCGAACAATCCGCGCATGAGCCGCCCCGATACACCAATCGAACGGCTCTCTGTCGTTTACGTTAAAAAGTTGCCACATACCCTTCCTCTCCATCACGGGAGCCGCCGTTCACCCAAACGGTCAAAAGCCCTCACGCGCATAGTATACCGAAACCCCTGCTTTGAACAACCGCCCCTGTTTAAGATCACATTCCGTCCCCAGAACCTGTTCAAAATCTCAGCAAAAGGGGGAACGCCTTCCCCCTCGCTCCGGTCTTGCGCCCTCCGCTACCCCCTCTGCGGGGACAAAACCATGCGGTGCATGGTTTTGTGGGCGTACCTTAAGCAAACCGCAGGGTTTGCTCAGCGTCCACGGATGGACGCATTACCGAGTGCGCCCCGGCCGGAAACCCGAAACAGGACGTTGAGGGTTGTAGGCCCACCCCCGCAGGCATCAAAGATGCCCGGCATCCTAACGGATGCCCCGCCCCCGAAGCACAGCGGAGGCTTGCGTCCCGCAGGGTTTTTGAACAGGCTCTTATACGGTTTGGCTATCTCCGGGGCCTACGTTATCCCCTGCCGTGCGGCAAGGCAGGGGCGGCGTGACGAAAGGCGGCTTCCCCTTCGGGGAAGAGACCCCGCTTCTTCCTTCCCCCCGTAGGGGGGCCGTTGCACTTTCCTCGTACGCCGCGCCCAAGCAAAGCCCCCGCGGGGCCCTATTTCAGATAGTTCTGGGTTTCCGCCGTAGCGATGCCCGCCTTTTCCCAGTCTAAACCGCCAAGCCGATCAAATTCGGCGACCCAAGCCGTCCAATTCTGCTGGGTCAGCGTCCGCTTACCGGTGAGGAACTCGACAACGCCCTGCTCATAGAAACGCTTCAGGTCTGCGTTGGGAGCGGGAAGCGAGTCCGCGCCGATGTTCGGTGTCCACGGCCGCGCCTGCATATCACGCAGAACGGTGAGCGCGCTCATCGTCTTGCCGGAAACCGCCGTCTTGTAGGTGGGATACCGGGCCAGAAGCTCAATCTCGCCGTTATAGTAGACCATGTTGCGAAGCTGGGTGTTGGGTTGCATTTCCGGCTTCGAGAACGCCTTGCTCTCGTCGGGGAGCCCCGCAACCACCGGAACGCCGTTTGCGTCGAGCGTATAGTTCACGCCCTTTTCGCCCCAGCCGAGGAGATAGTAACCCTCGTCGGAAGACATCCATTCGAGGAGGCGGGCGATCGCCTGACCCTTGCCCGCTTGCGCCGCCTTTTGGGAGACCGCGTAGATCCGGTATCCTTGCGTGTACACCCCGGAGGATGCCTGACCGCTCGGACCCTTGGGCGGGTCGATGACAAGCCATTGCCCATTCGGGAAATTCTTGTCAAAGGGCGCGTAGTTCGACTCGGCGGCATAGGCGGCGTTCTGTTCGCGCATGATCCCGAAACGCCCCTGCTTCCAGGCGGCGCGGAAATCGTCCTTGCCGTAACTCATCCAGTTCGGGTCGATAAGGCCCTCGTCGATGATCCGCTTCACGTAGGAAACACCCTCGTAGTAGGCGGGCTTGCGCACGTTGAGCCCCGGATCGCGCGCGGCAAGACTCCACGTCCCCGCGACGCCGAACGCGCCCATGAGCGGGTCAAAGCGGCGGCCCAGCCCCTCGGACATCGCGTCAATCTCGACAAACGCGCCGTAGCCGTAGGTATCTTTGCGCCCGTTGCCGTCAGGATCGTTGTTCGTGAATGCCTGCATCACCTTGATAAAGTCCTCGGTCGTAACCGGCACGGCAAGGCCCAATTTGTCAAGCCAGTCCTTGCGGATCAGTACGCCTTCGTTTCTGACAACCGCGCCGGGAGACGCGAAGCCGTACGCCTTGCCGTTGACCGTCGAGTGGGCGCGACTGTCCGCGTCATACTGAATCTTGGTGCGGTTTGGCATCAGCGGATAGAGATCGTCAACCGGCGCAACAAGGCCATTCCTGATGAGGTTAAGCCACGGGTGGCGCCGCACCATGAAGAGATCGGGCAGACTGTTTGACGCGCCCGCCGCCTGAATCTTCACGTCCTGATCAGACTCGTTTGAGGGAAGCGCCGTCAGCCTCAAGTCGATGTTCAGCTTGTCCTTGATAAGTTGCAACACCGGCCAATCCGCGGGAGGCGGTCCCGCTTCGGTTACCGCCGCCCCATACCACAACTCGATGGTTACCGGGCCGGATGCCGTACCGCCACCCGCCGACTGATCGCTTTTGCCTCCGGCAAAGAGCCCCACCGTTCCACCGACGGCCAATATTGCCGCCGCCATCAAAACCATTGTCCACTTTGTTTTCATACATCCTCCATAAAAATATATTTTAAACGGTTCGTAACCGCCCGTTTACAACACCTAGATTGCTTCGTCGCGTTGCTCCTCGCAATGACGGTCCTCCTCGCTGCCGCATTCCCGCGACGACGGCCTTCCTCACCGCCGCTTCCCCGCAATGACGGGCTTCCTCACTGCCGCATCCCCGCGACGACGATCTTCCTCAACCGCCGCCTCCCGCAATGACGGGCTTCCTCACTGCCGCTTCCCCGCGATGACGGCCTTCCTCAACCGCCGCTTCCCCGCAACCACACAAACAAACACGCCCCATCATGGCGAGGTCGCGGCAACCCCCCTGCTTGTTGCGGCAGTTTGCCGACTATTCTCCATTTTCAATTTTCCATTATCCATTCCCTGGAAGGGCCTACCCCTTCACGCTGCCCAACAAGGTGCCTTTGGTGAAATACTTCTGGATAAACGGATAGGCCAAAATCATTGGGATGGCCGCCATAAACACGCTGGCCGCCTTGATCGCCTGGACGTTGGCGTTGCCGAAGGCGTTTACCTCGACAAATTCGTTCATGCCGCTTGCCATGAGGATGTTGCGCAACAGGATGGGGAGCGGTTGCAGGGCGTTGGCGTTGATATAGAGCATCGCGTGGAAGAAGTCGTTCCAAAAGGTTACGCCGTAGTAGAGCCCTATGGTCATGATGATGGGCTTGGAAAGCGGCAGGATGACCTGGAGCAGTACGCGCCATTCCTGCGCCCCGTCTATCCGCGCGCTTTCTTTGAGTTCGTCGGGGATGCCCTCGAAGAAGCCGCGCATGATGAGGCAGTTGTAGGTGCTGATCGCGCCGGGCAGGAATATGGACGCGAGGTTGTTGGTGAGGCCCAGCTTCGTGATCACGAGGTAGGTGGGAATCATCCCCACGTTAAACAAATACGGCACCAACACAAAGATCGTGAGGAACTTCCGGCCGGGAAGGGTCTTCACCGACAACACATAGGCAAGCGGAATGGTGAGGAAGAGCGAGGCCGCCACGCCCATGATCAAAATCTTGAAGCTGTTCGCGAAGGCATTGAAGAAGCCCGCGTTGCCGAGGAGGGCCCGGTAGGCAGCGGTTGACCACTTCCACGGGGCGAGGAACATTCCCTCGAAGTTGCTGCCGATGAAGTCGTTGGGTCTGAGCGAGAGGGTGATCGTGCTCCACATGGGAATGGCAACGATGATAAATATGAGAATGAGAAACAGGTCCAGCACGCGGTAGAATACGATGTCTCCCGGCGAGTGTTTCGCCTTTTTCTTGTTTGCCATAATTCCTTACCCCTTAAAATAACGAAGAGTCTGAGACTCTCTTCACCATCGTGTTGGACAGGTAGATGGTAAAAAGACCGATGGCGCCCTTGAAGATGCCGACCGCTGTGGCGAGGCCGAACTGGAACTCCAAGAGGCCCTGCCGGTAGACCCACGTGTCGATGATGTCCGCCACGCTGTAGACCGGTATCGAGTAGAGCATGAACATCTGGTTAAACCCGGCGTCGAGTATCGTGCCGAGTCTGAGCAACACCACCATCACGATGACCGGACGGATAGACGGCAACGTGATATACCAGACCCGTTGCAACGCGGACGCGCCTTCCACTTTGGCCGCCTCGTAGAGCGAGGGGTCGATGCCCATCAACGCGGCGATAAAGATGATCGCGCTCCAGCCCATCTCCTTCCATGCATCGGAAAGAATGACGATGGCCGGAAACGTCTTGGTGTCGGTGAGGAAGGCCAGCGGTTGTCCGCCAAAAAACTTGATCACGTCGTTCACGATCCCGTCTCCGGGCGCGAGGAGGACGAGGAGGATGCCGTACATGATGACCCACGAAAGAAAGTGCGGCAGGTAGGCGAGCGTCTGCACGATCTTCCCGAACTTGGGGTGGGTGCATTCGTAGAGCGTCACGGCGAGGATGATTGCGACAGGGACGCTCACGAGGAGTTTCCCGAAACTGTAGAAGAGCGTGTTCCGCAGGAGTTCCCAGAAATAGAACGACCTGAAAAACGTGAGGAAGTGGGTAAAGCCGATCCACTTGCTGCCGAACACCCCGTCCAGCGGCATGAAATCCTTGAACGCGATCTGCCCGTTCCAGATGGGCACATACTTGAAGATGACATAGTAGACCAACGGAATGGCCAGCAACGCGTACACGGACAGATGCCGTTGCACGTCTTTCCTCAGATTTCTTCTGACATGAACCGTGCCCGCCCGGGCCGCCGTTTTTTCTCTTTTTTTCATGCTATCCGCCTTGGAGAAAACCTTCTTTCTTCTTTATTAAGGATACCACGGGTTTTCAGATAAAACAGATAGGTTGTTGGATTTTTCCGACATTTCCCCCTGCGGTGGAAGCCCTTGTGCGCGTTGTACCGTGAACGCCCCTCGGCATCCCCCTACGGGGGAGTGAACGCGGCGGATTACACCAAATGACGACACAGATTTAAGAGGGTTTTTGGTACAAAAATCCGCGTAATCTGGATCGCTATCAGGCGTCTATGATAAAAGTCAAGCACTCTTTTTTAAAAGTGCTTGGCTTTCAAGAAAATTCTTATACGCCATCATCTTTGCCTGGCGCTTTGCCGGATCCCGCGCATAGTGGTATTCCCCTTTCTTCAGCATTTGATACGCTTCCCCCAAAACACGCCTCCTTAACCCCGTCCTGACCAGCCCGGCTTTTTTATATCCGCTTAGTTTTTCATACCAGGCCCTCAGTTTCGGGCCCGCGTTCAGCACGTGGTTAAACGGCTAGGTGAGCAGAGTGGAACAAAGCTTCCTCCCTTTCTTGTTAGTCCCCCGGACGGTGTTCGGGGTATTGGAGTTTGCTACCTTCGGCACGGAACGCAGATACGAGGCGAACTTCTTCGAATTCTTGAACCGCCTCACGCCAACGATGTCCGCGCGTGGGCGGGCGACATCACCTGTATCCGCACGGATCAGGGCTTTCTGTATCTGAGCCTGCTGATGGATTTGTGGTCCAGAAAGGTGGTCGGCTTTCACGCGGGGGACACTCTGGAGGCCGAAGGGGCTGTCCGCGCCCTGGAGATGGCGCTTAAGGAACTGCCGAGGGGGGCGTTTCCCGTCCGCCATTCGGACCGTGGCTGCCAGTACTACTCGCACAGGTACGTTGAAAAACTCAATGCCCGCGGGCTGGCGGTAAGCATGACTGAGGAAATGCACTGTTACGAAAACGCTCATGCTGAACGGCTGAACGGGATATTAAACAGGAGTATTCCCTTGGCCGCTCGTTTCGGAGCAAGAAACAGGCGCTGACGGCGGTTGATGAGGCGGAGTTTATTTATAACACCAAAAGACCCCATCTGTCCCTTAATTATGAAACGCCTGAAAAATGCACCGGAGAATTGCATGAAATATGTCAACCTATTTCAGGACTTGACACTTTTACCTCTTCCCTTCCCCCACGCCCCCTTATCTGCTATATTCTCCTCCATGAAATACACCCAATACTACATCCCCACCCTGCGCGAAGTCCCCAACGACGCGGTGATCGCCAGCCACCTGTCACTCATCCTTCACCGGGTAGTGGTTTGTTATCACAGGATATGATAGAATAGGGAAAATGACCGCCGCGCTAGCCGAAATCGCCCGTTACCTCTCTGAAGTTGACAAACTCTACCGGGCCGGGAACGCCACCGAACACAGTTACCGCCCCGCTGGAAACCTGTTTAGTAACGCGGCATACGGCAATGACACCGTAAAGGCAGGGAGTTTTCTCTATGGCGGCGTTTGATTTTGACCAAACGGTGAAAAACGCCGTCCAGACATATCTCGATTGGCTATCCGTAAACGCAGGCGGCGAAGAAATTCAATACCGCGCTCCGCTTGAAAATGTAATCAATGCCATAATGCCCCCCTCAAGGAACTTTTCGATACTACAGGAAGACCGACACAGCGACGTAGAAATTGCCGGAATCCCTGATTTCTTTGTGTATGAAGACGACCACACCTTGTTGAAAAGACTGGTGGGCTTTATTGAATGTAAAAAACCCGCTTACCCGCTTGAAAAATTGATAGAAAGCGAACAAATTAAAAAGTATTCCCGGTCGTGTGAAAACATCATACTCACCAATTATCATCGGTTTATTCTCCTTCAACAAGGCCGTATATTAAAAGATATAACGCTTGGCAACGACACTAAAACCACATTGGATTTTCAAAATCTTTTTTTTGAATTTTATCAATATGAATATCCCTATATCAATACCAAAAAAATGCTTGCGAAAACGCTTGCAGCCCAGAGTTTTTATTATTCCGTCGCGTTGCGGGAATTTATTGCGGACCCGAAAAACAGCGGAGACAGTTTTTTTATCAAGTTTAACGGCCTTTTTGGCGAATATCAGAAATCAATGAATTATTATTATGTGCTTTCTGATTTTTGCGATATTTATTCCCAGTCCCTTGTATACGGCCTCATGCTTGCCCGGATCGATACCGGGAAAACGCTTGATGAACACGACCTTGAGTATTTACGCTCGATTCCCGATGATTATAAGCTACTCATAGAATTTTTGTCGCAGGCGTATGAAAGCCGCAACCTGCCCCCGCCTATAAAACTGGCGTTAATAAACATCGGAAAAAATATAAACCTTATCAACATAGAAGCCATAAATCAGGAATTCGCCAAAATGGACAGTGGCAAGCAGAGCATAGCGGTCTATTTGTACGAGGATTTTCTGTCACAGTATGATAAACACCGGGGCACCGAAAACAGGAAGGAAGGCGGCGTTTATTATACTCCTTACGAGGTGGCCGGTTTTATAGTTCGTTCGGTTAACGATATATTGATGAACAAATTCAATCTTGACACGGGTTTTTCGTCCAAAAAGGTCAAAACGCTGGATTTTGCCAGCGGTACCGGGACGTTCCTTCACAGCATTATGGAAATAGTGTTGCCGCAAGACATGGACGACCTTGCCCGGAGGCAAGCAAAAGAAAAAATCCTGAATGACATTTATGGGTTTGAAGTTAATTTTACGCCGCATATTATATCCCATACGCTGTTAACCCGGTTTCTTGCCGGCAAGAACATTACGTTTGAAAACAATGAGCGTTTAGGGGTGTATTTAACCAATACGCTTGATATAAGTCATCACTCTATCAGCGCGCTGTTGCCCCGTTTAAAGTACGAACACGACAAGTCTATGGCAATAAAATCAACCGAAACTATTTTGGCAATCGTGGGCAATCCTCCGTATTTTGGGGGCCGAAGCAAGGCGAACAGCGATATGATAGACAGTAAAGTGGCGGACTACAAAAAGAATCTTGCCGGGGAGACGAACCTCCAGCCCCTTGACGACCTGTATATAAAGTTTATCCGCTTTGCCCAATGGAAAATCGAAAAAAGCGGCGAGGGCGTTATCGGCATAGTAACCAACAACAGTTTTCTTGACGGCCTTATTCATCGCCAAATGAGAAGGCATCTCTATGAAACATTTGATGAGATTTATATTTTGAATTTACACGGCAATACGCAGAAAAAAGAAGGCGATAAAAACATTTTCGACATATTGATTGGTGTAGGTATTGTCTTTTTTATCAAATACAAAACACCGCTGGAAAACAAAAAGGTTTTCTATTATTCAACGATTGAAAACAATCTCATTTCCCGTAAACAGAAGCTTAATTTTTTGGAAAACACCGCTTTTAACCGGGTTCCATGGATTGAACTAAACCCGCCCGAAACAACGAATTATTGGTTTGTCAAAAAGGATTTATCGGAAACAAACACATATAATCGTTTTATGAAAATTACCGATATTTTTAACAAGTATTCCAGCGGAATAGAGGGTCGTAGAGACGCCTTTTGTATAAAATATTCTTTATCAGAATTAGATAAATTAAAAGAAGAATTGTCAAACAACAACATTCAATTGATACGGGATAAATATCAATTAATTGATGGTGAAAATTGGGATTTAGCCACCGCGATGAAAGATTTAACAACTTCCTATAATCCAATCATCTTGCATTACCGTCCCTTTGATTTTAGATATACCTCTTTAAGTAAATTATCTCATCACTTCTTAGGCCGACCATTTTATGAAGTTATGCGGCATTTTGAAAATAAAGAAAATATTGGGATATCATTTGTACGACAATTCAGCGACTCGAAACCGTATACCAATGTTATGATTTCACAATATCCCATTGAACGCCGAGCCAACTATTCATTTCAGGGTGGCGCGTATTTTGCGCCCCTTTATGTATACAACGAGGATATTGACGGCGAACGTCTGGGCACAATCACCAAAACCCCCAATTTCACGCAATCCTTCTGTAACAACTATCTGAAATCGTTAAAATGGAAGCCTACGCCGGAAGATGTTCTCTCATACATTTATGCCGTCCTTCATGCTAAAATATACAGGGAAAAATATATCGTGTTTCTTAAAACAGGTTTTCCCGCGATTCCCATGACCAGAGACCAGGACATTTTTACCAAATATGCCGTATTGGGCAAAAAACTAATTGAGCTTCACTTGTTAAAGTCTATTCCCCTCGATACATCAATAAAAGTTTCATTGGGAGATGTAACAGGAAGTTTTTATATTGACGAGTTGACTTATGCTAACAGCAAAATACACCTCTCCGTATCGCCGGCACATACGTCTTCGCGGGGCGGATTAATAACTTTTGAAGGCGTAACGCCCGATATTTTTGATTTTGAAATGGGAGCGCGCAAACCCATGGCGTTATGGATTAAAAACCGCAAAAAAGACCGGGTGTCCCTAAACATCGAAGATTTACAGCATATCAAGAATATGATTATTGCCATAAAACAAACTATTTCCGTCATGAAGGAGATTGAACTCTTGGGCGAGGACTATTTGCATGATTAGGAGGCGGGGAACATGAAGATGCGGATTTATTCTCTTAAAATCATACCGCCCCCATAATCCGCGTAATCAGTGGACGCGACCCCTCATCCCTAATCCCTTCCCCCACGCCCCCTTATCTGCTATACTCTCCTCCATGAAATACACCCAATACTACATCCCCACCCTGCGCGAAGTCCCCAACGACGCGGTGATCGTCAGCCACCGCCTCATGCTCCGCGCCGCCCTGATCCGCAAGTTGGCCAACGGCCTCTTCGCCTATCTGCCGCTGGGACTGCGCTCATTCCGCAAACTGGAAGCCATCATCCGCGAAGAGATGGCCGCCATCGGCTGCCTCGAACTCAAGCCCACCGTCGTCGTGCCCGGCGAATTCTGGAAAGAGTCGGGCCGTTGGGACGCGATGGGCGACTCCATGCTCCGCGCCAAAAACCGCACAGGCGGCGATTTCGTCGTCTCGCCCACCGCCGAGGAAGCCATCACCGCGCTCCTCCGCGACGACCTCGCCAGTTACCGGCAGTTGCCCCTCTCCGTCTACCAGATCAACACCAAATACCGCGACGAAATCCGCCCCCGTTACGGCGTGATGCGCGGCCGCGAGTTCGTGATGAAAGACGCCTACTCCTACCACACCTCCGAAGCGAGCCTCGACAAGATCTACCGCGACATGGACACCGCCTACCGCCGCGTCTTCGCCCGGTGCGGCCTCGCCACCATCCCCGTCAGTGCCGACTCAGGCGCGATGGGCGGCTCCGGCTCCCAGGAGTTCATGGTCGAAAGCGACATCGGCGACAACACCCTCCTCCTCTGTCCCACCTGCGGATACGCCGCCAACGTCGAGAAGGCCGAGTGCGCGAACGATGGGGAAGATTTTGAAAACAAGGAGGGGGAAGTCTCCCCCTCGCTCCAGACACGCACTCCGGTCGATACGTCCACGCCTAAAGGCGCGTCCGCACCTCCCTCCGTTTGGTCTTCCGCTACCCCCTCTCCTAGGGGTTCCACCCCTAAAACCCCGGATCAATCTGTGGCGCGGGACGGGTTGCAAAAGATCGATACCCCGCACGTCCGTACTATAGAAGAATTGTGTGCCTTCATGCACACCGTCCCCCAAAACTTCGTGAAGACCCTGATCTACCGCGCCGTGAACATCGAAACCCCCGAAGGGCTAGTGCCTGAAGCGTTCTACGCCGCCTGCATCCGGGGCGACCTCGAAGTCAACGAGACCAAACTCGCCGCCCTCCTCAAAGCCGCCGAAGTCGCCCTCGCCGCCGACATGGACGTTACCCGCATCACCGGGGCCCCCGTCGGATTCGCCGGCCCCGTCGGACTGCGCGGCATCCCGATCATCGCCGACAGGACCGCCACAGGCGGGGCCGCCATGACCGCCGGGGCCGTCACCGGCGCGAACGAGGCCGACAAGCACTACGCCAACGTTGTCTTTGGCCGCGACTGGAAGGCCGACCTCATCGCCGACATCCGCACCGTCGTTGCCGGAGACCATTGCGTACACTGCGGCGCGGCCCTTTACGAAAAGAAGGGCAACGAACTCGGCCACATCTTCAAACTCGGCTATAAGTACACCAAGAGCATGAACGTCACCTACCTCGACGAAAACGGCAAGGCCCAAATCCCGGTGATGGGCAGTTACGGCATCGGCCTTGACCGCACCCTCGCCTCCGTCATCGAAGCCTATCACGACGAAGCCGGCATCCTCTGGCCCGCCACCCTCGCCCCCTTCCACGCCGTCATCGTCCCCATCAAGTACGAAGGCGCCGTAAAGGAAACGGCCGACACCCTCGAACACGATCTCGCCGAATGGGGCATCGAAGTCCTTCTCGACGACCGACCCGAACGCCCCGGCGTAAAGTTCGCCGATGCCGACCTCATCGGCTGCCCCTACCGCATCGTCGTCGGCGACAAGAACCTTAGCCAGTCCCCGCCCGCCGTCGAAGTGAAACGGCGCGGCGAAAAAGAGGCCCGCCTCGTCCCCGCCGAAACCGCCGCCGCCGAAATCGCCCTCGCCATCCGGCAGGAAATCGCGGCCCTCAACGGAGCGCAGATTTGAGGATAAAAATCATGTTCACAGATTACGCAGATCTTGGCGATGCGGGAAAGGGACTTGCTACGGTGGCCGGTATATATGTCGGTTCCGCAACAGGCGCTTTTTTGGGATCAAGAGAAGATAAACTGCTGGGAAACAAGAAATAACATGAGGCTGTTCCAAAACCTCAAGTTTTGGAACAGCCTCATGTTTCTGCCTTTTTTACTTCCATGCGCCAACTAAACACCGCCTAAGGGCGGTGGTTGTTTCGTTGGAAGTTATTCACGCCCACGCCTTGAACAAAACCCGAGTCTTTGCTTTTCCTCACGGGGCCGACGCACGAGGGGCAACCGTTCTTGCACGGGACAGGCGGCAATCGCCCGGTTCACCGCCGCGAGGGGTCTCGTTCTTTACGATTTTGCATAACCGCCGTTTGTTCCCGAAGCGGTTTGCCCAAAATTGCCGCCGGAGTCGTGGAGCCATACGGTGGCAAAATTGTTTGCTTCCGTGTGCGCCATGTGGGTGCTGTAATAGCCCGGTCTTGACATATCTATCTTCGGCGTGGTTTTCGTCCAGAGTTCGTCAAGGGCATCCGCTTCTTCTTCAGTCATTCTCTTCATAGTTTTCTCCTTATGTCGGGGAAAAGGGGTCATTGTCTTTCCTCGGCAATTCGCCGCCACGCGGGGCGGCATTTCATCGCGTGAAACACGTTTACCTCCTGGTATCCCGTAACATTGTACAAGATTTCCAACAGGTTCGCGTTTCGGTCAAAGCCAACAAGCAAATGTTTGTTTGTCTCGCCGGTTAGGGGCTGGTCAAGGAGCCATTGTTCAAACGCATTCTCTATATCGGCCTCGGTTACGCCGTGCTTAAATGCGGCATGATTGAATTCTATAACTCCATCCATAACCTTTCCTTACCTTTACTCTACCACACAAAAAGTAAAACCACAAGTACCCCCGCAAATCTTATCCTCTTATCTCTCGTCCACTATTGCCTTGAGCAACACTTGAGTCTTCGCCTTTTCCCCGCCGGGGCCGACGCACGAGGGGCAGCCGTTCCTGCACGGACAGGCGGCAATGGCCTCGTTCAACGCCGCAAACAACGCTGCCGTCCGGCCCGCAAGTGCCTCGGCAAGCCCCGTCCCGCCCGGATACTTGTCGTAGATGTAGAGCGCGGGGGCCTCGAAGTGGGGGTCGCGTACCCGCTCGGCAATCCCCAGATCGGCCCGGTCGCAGAGCAGGAAGACGCCCGCGATCTGCCGCACCATCATACCGAGGCCCCGGAGTGCCGCCCCCTTGTCCGACTCGGTAAAGGGTTTGAGCGCGCGTCCGCCGCTGCTCTCCGCCGGAAAGAGCAGGGCCAGTGCCCGCGTCTGCATCTCCTCCTCCGGCAAATCGATGACCCCGAACCCCAGATTCTCGTGGGTGTGGAACCGCAACTTCTTGTACTTCGTCACTTGGGAACGTACCAGCGCGTCTCCCAGCGAAAACGTGTACGCAATACTTTGCGCCGCAATACTTTGCGCCGCAATTTCGTGCGCCGCGCCGACCTCCTGTCCCGCCCGGTTACACTCCCCGCGCACGTCCTCGCTCAACACCTGAATGTCCGTCTTCACAAGGCCGTCGGTGAAATAGTTCACGTCCGAGGCCAAGACGAGGGCCTTCCGGTTCTCGATGTCCAGTTCCTGCACGATAAACTGCTCGCCCCGGTGGATGTAGACCGCGTTCTTGAAGAGCATTTCCTTCGCGGAAGGCCGGTCCATCTCGCCGATGACCGCGTTCCGCCCCTTCGTCACGTCGATAATAACCACGTTGTCTGTTGCCGCCGACCGGAGACTCACCCCCTCAGCCGGATACGACCGATCCGCCCAGTGCCATACGCAGTCGCCGTCCGGTCTGCCGCCCACCTTCCGCACCACGCCGTCTACCTCAAGAAAACCGAGCACGTCCGCAGCCCCCGCGCCAAAGGGATCCCGTTCCTTGATTACCGTTCCCGCCGCCCGTTCTCCGTCCCTTGTCCCCGCAACATCCGCCGCCTCCGCAACCTCCCCGTTTGTTGCCCCCTCCGCAAGAAGCCGCTTTTCCCGAAACGGCAACTCAAACGCCGCGCACTTCACGTGGTCGCTTAAAATATAGGGATTATCCGCGTCCAGCCGCGCCTCTTCCGCCGCTTTTCTGAAAAACCACTCAGGGTCGTGGATCAAAAACTGGTCGAGAGCCGCCGCAGACGCGATAAACACCGACACCGACGTGCCGCCCCGCCGCCCCGCCCGCCCCGACTGTTGCCAAAACGAGTTGAACGACCCCGGAAACCCCGCGACAATCGAAGCGTCCAGCCCGCCAATGTCGATGCCCAGTTCCAGCGCGTTCGTTGACACCACCCCCTGAATCGACCCGTCCCGCAACCCCTTCTCAATCTCGCGCCGCTCGTTCGGCAAGAGGCCGCCCCGGTACGCCTCCACCCGAATCCGCCCGTTGTCCGTGTTGATGTTCTTCACGTCCTCGTTCACATAACTCGCCGCCACCTCGGTCTTGATCCGCGAATGGGCGAACAGAATCGTCTTCACCCCCGCCCTGAGCAGCGCGAGCATCCACCGTCGGCTCTCGTTAAGACTCGACACGCGAATCCCCTGCACCTTGTCCACGAGTGGCGGATTGTAGAGCACAACCCGCTTCTCCCCGCGCGGCGCCCCATTGTTGTCCACGAGTTCCACCCGCTCACCCGTCAACATTTCCGCCAGTTCCTTCGGGTTCCCAATCGTCGCCGACGACAGAATAAACACCGGCCTCGCCCCGTAAAAACGCGCAATCCGCTTGAGCCGCCGCACCACATTCGCCACATGACTCCCAAACACCCCGCGATAGGCGTGCGCCTCGTCAATCACGACAAACCGTAGGTGCGAAAAAAACGTGATCCACTTCGTATGATTCGGCAAAATCCCCGTGTGCAGCATATCCGGGTTGCTGATGATGATCCGCCCCCTGTCGCGAGCCTGCGTCCGCACCGACCCCGGCGTGTCCCCGTCGTAAGTCGCAATCCTGAGATGAGTAAGCGCGTTCATGCGGGGGGAAGCCTCCCCCCTCGCTCCAGACCTGCGGTCTTCCGCTACCCCCCTCAGCGGGGGACACCCCCGCAACGCCCCCGCATCCAGCGCAAACTCCGCCGCGCCTGAATCTTCGTGCGAACCGGATCGTTCCTCGCCGAATTCCCCGCCTTGCGTCCGTCCCGTGATAAGCTCGTTCAACTCGCTCTGCTGATCCTGCGATAACGCCTTTGTCGGAAACAGATACAACGCCCGCGCCCCCGGATCCCCCAGCAAAGTGTGGAGAACCGGCAGATTGTAACACAGCGTCTTTCCCGACGCGGTCGGCGTAACCACCACAGCATTCCGCCCCGCCATCACATGATCGTAGACCTCCGCCTGATGCGTGTAGACCCGGTCGATCCCCCGGCGGCGCAACGCCTCCGCCAGCCCCTCGTGCAACCCCGCCGGAAACGGCACAAACCGCGCCGGAACCGCCCGCAATGTACGGTCGCACACCACATACGGGGCAAAATCATCACTCTCGATAATCGCGTCAATAACATGGGAAGAAGACATACCCCCAGTCTAGCATGGAAACGGAAAAAATGACAGGACAAAAAACATAATGACGGGAACCGCAGATGAACGCGGATGGATGCGGATAAGCGCGGATAGGACACGCCTATTCGCTGATCCCTATTCATTGCGTTTTTTGTTCACGAATAAACGCGAATGAGCGCCATACATGGCGTTACGAATAAGCGCGGATAACACACAACCATTCGTGTCAATTCGCAGACCCCCGTCGTTGCGAGCGGGCCGCCTCGTCATTGCGAACCCGAAGGGTGAAGCAATCCAGAAGGCAACGCGAAGCGTTTGCCCGCCTCCCCCGTCTGGATTGCTTCACCAACGGCAACTATGTTGCCGCAGGTTCGCAATGACAGGAACGGAATGCGCCGTTTTCAAAACACGACATTCTCCATTTTCAATTCTCCATTATCCATTCGCCCCAAAGGGGCGC
>JAISZQ010000241.1 GCA_031269165.1 Spirochaetaceae bacterium | reverse complement strand
AAACATTGAAGTTTTGAGACAGGATCGGTACATTGCGGCGCATAAAGGCCATATTTGGTCTCTATGCTTTACCAGATAGTCTTTTTTATCCGCAGTTACAATCGTGTCGGAATACTAGTCGGGGAGGGCGTTCACACTGGATTGCTTCACCCTTCGGGTTCGCAATGACGGGCGGCTTGCTCGCAATGACGCGGCGGGGGTTGTCATTGCGAGCCGCGAAGCGGCGAAGCAATCCAGCCGGGGAAGGCCTATAGCGGGATCCCGCTCAGGCTTGGAGCGGGACCCCGCTCAGGCGTGGAGCGGGACCCCGATCAGGCTTGGAGCGGGACCCCGATCAGGCCTATAGCGGGACCCCGATCAGGCCTATAGCGGGACCCCGATCAGGCCTAGAGCGGGACCCCGATCAGGCATAGAGCGGGACCCCGATCAGGCTTAGAGCGGGACCCCGATCAGGCGGATAGCGGGACCCCGCTCAGGCGTGGAGCGGGACCCCGCTCAGGCTTGGAGCGGGACCCCGCTCAGGCTTGGAGCGGGACCCCGCTCAGGCTTAGAGCGGGAGATGCGTGTCGTCATTGCGAGGGCGCGGCAAACGGGCGGCAATTTGCCGTTGGTGAAGCAATCCAGAACGGGATGGCGGGCAAACGCTTCGCGTTGCCTTCTGGATTGCTTCGCCCGCTCTCACGAGCGGCTCGCTCGCAATGACGGGGGTCCGCAATGACGGGGGATGGCGGATATGCGGTACGCGCATCAACAGCGTACAAGCGCGGGACGGGTTCCCTGAGAAAGAACCGCCCGCAAACGTTAAGACGGACCAATCCGCAAAGCGGACTGGTCATTTACCGAGAGGAGGGTCAAATGGCAAAGAACAAGGTAAGAAAGCCCGCTCTGCGGGCCGGGACAGTCGGGATAGCGGCGGCTTTGGCCGTCGCTTTGGTATGCGGGGTTGTGTTGACGGGGTGCGCTACAACTTCTGAGCGTTGGTGGGCTTCTACTCGTCTGGTAGGCGATTTCCGGATTAGGCGGTTTAAAGGAGGAGGCGTAGAGATTGTAGGGTATGACGGCACTGCAACAGACCTTGTTATTCCATCCAAGTTGCGCGGGAAAAAAGTCACTGCAATCGGGGTAACATCTCCTGACGGCAGCACGTATATCGGGGTATTCAGGAACAAGGGACTGACCAGCGTTACCATCCCCGACAGCGTAACAGAAATTGGCTATGTGGCGTTCGAGAACAATAAACTGACCAGCGTTACCATCCCCGACAGCGTAACAAAAATTGACTATAGGGCATTCAAGGGCAACCAACTGACCAGCGTTACCATCCCCGACAGCGTAACTATTGGCAATGCGGCATTCGATGAAAACCCGCTGGAACGTGTTGTGGTGCAGGGGCTTCTGGAGGGCAAGATGGTCAACCCGAACGCCTTGGGTACGCTGACTCCGGTGTTTGTGACAACCGGGTGCAAACCCGGCATCTATGAAAGAAATGGGGCATCCGGCTGGACGCACGAGGGGAAGCTGCTGCCAAAAATGGCGGCTATCCACGGCTATGATGATTATAGTATTAATTATAGTATTAAGTCTATTGACGGTAAATCCCCGGGGAATTACTATTCAGACGAACACGGACGATACAGATACTATTTTATCCCCGTCGGTGTTCACAAAGTATTAGTGTCCTATGAAAGTACCTCCACGGAGGTCACTCCTAGTGCCCTAGATCCTAGTGGTAGAGGTAGAACGATCTATACGACGACCACCACCCGTTCTTCCGCTGTAATATCCTATACGTTTGAGGAGGCTTATTATGTCTGTACCGGAGAAGTTGAGGGAAAAAAGATAATCTTCAGAATAGAGCGGGATTGATACAGGCTAAGGCGGGAACCGTGGTTAGTGGGCAGCGCGTCTGACCACTAACCACTGCCCCCTATCAACAAGAGATAAAAACAAACTGTTTGTCAAACAAGGAGAATAAAGATGACAAAGAACAAGGTAAGAAAGCCCGCTCTGCGGGTTGGGACAGTCGGGATAGCGGCGGCTTTGGCCGTCGCTTTAGTATGCGGGGTTGTGTTGACGGGATGCGCGACGTATGAGGAGATACCGGCGAAAAAAGTGGATGAGAAAGTGGATGAGAAAGCGGCGATCAGAAGAGGCGATGAGGAGGCGTACCAAAAAGCCGTGGCGCGGGAACCAGACAACCCGGAGATATACTATGGCCGGGGCTGGTATTACTATGCGGACTCATCCAATATCGCGGCGGCGAAAGAATGGGGACTGACTCTGGAAAAAGACCCCGACTATGCGTTGGAGCAAGGGGTAACGCTCTCCGCCTACGGGGCTGCGGAGCGGGGGTTAACGAATCTCACAAAGCCCCTTGATTTATCCGGGGTGCATCTTGATTATCTCATAGGGGCAGCGTACCTCCAAACGGTTACCCAGGGCAAAGTGCCGGAAGCGGAGTACGACGAATATCTTGAGAAGGCTCTGGCGCATTTTCAAAAAGGGTACGACCGTGATATTACCGGGGAGAAACACAACACGAAAGATGCGAAAGTGATCTATCTTATCAGTATCGGCCATGCGCGGAATCTCAAGGGCGATTATGACGGGGCGATGGCGGCCTACCAGGAACTGGCGGACGCGAAGGACGTTGACTATGACAAGTCGGGCATTACGGCCACCATACGGGAACTGGAGGGCAAGAAAAAAGCCGTTGCCGCATACCAGGCCCTGGCCGCCAAAGGCATGTACTATGTCAGCGCGTCGGGCAGCGACGACAACGACGGCCTTTCAGAGGAAACGGCGTTCAAGACTCTTGCCGAAGCCCGCTTGGCAACACGGGTGAACGACATCAAAGCAATAACCGTCATCGGCACCCTGAACCAAGAAAGCGAAGGCGGTGATAGAGATGAGGTATTCAGCGTTTCTACTTACGGGGATGCGTCGATTCTGATAACCGGCATTCCCCACGCGCCCGGCGCGAGACGGGCGGTGCTTTCCGCTCAGGGAACGGACAAGAATTGCGTCAGTGCCATTTCTTGTACAATCCGGTTTGAGCACATCGAGATTACGGGAAGTCCCCAAGCAGGGCTTGAGGTAAGCGTTGACGGCGAAGTTACGCTGGGTGAGGGGGCGCGGATAACCGGCAATAATGACCGCGGGGTTGTTGTATACGGTATCAAGGAGGCGTTTAGAGGCCTCAGCAAGCCGGGACACCTCATCCTTGACGGCGGGACAATTGATAACAACAAGAGCGAAGGAGGTGGGGCCGGTGTTTACGTAGGGGGTATGTTCACCATGAAGCAGGGAAGCATACGGAAGAACACGGTTACCACCGAGAGGCGTTACGGCGGCGGGGTGTATATTGATGGGTCGGCCTCCATCGAAGGGGGCGAGATTTCGGAAAATGAGGCCTCCCACGGCGCGGGCGTTTATGTTGGAGGCAAACTTACCCTGTCCGGCGGTTCCATCATCGGTAATGAGGCAAACATGGGCGGCGGTGTACGGGTAGGCGAAGGCGCCGCGTTCACCCAGAGCGGCGGTTCCATCACCAAGAACATGGCGGTAGTTACCGGGGGCGTCCATGTTGACAAGGGCGGTGTCTTTACCCAACAGGGCGGCTCGGTCAGCGGCAATTATCAGACTCAACGTTTCTTCGAACCCTCCGATATTTTCCGGGAGTAGCGTGCGGTGCGCCCCTTTACGCGCTAACGCGCGAATGGAAAATTGATAATGGTAAATGGAAAATGCGTGCCCCCTTCGGGGGAATGGAAAATTGATAATGGATAATGTGCGGAGTATGGAGGCGGCTCGCGCCCTTCTTATCATTTTCCATTCTCCATTTATCAATTTTCCATTCGCGCGAAGCGCGCGACAAGATGGCCCCCGCCGGATTGTTTCGCTCCGCTCGCAATGACAGGGGGATCGTCATTGCGAACCCGAAGGGTGAAGCAATCCAGACGGGCATAACGCCCTGGATTGCCGCGCTCCGCTCGCAATGACATCATTTTCCATTATCCATTTATCATTTTCAATTCCCCGAAGGGGGCTACTCCCTCCCCGCGTTTTCCGCTATACTCAGTCGTATGAAATCTTTGGGAATTAACATCGGCTCAACGAGCCTCAAAATGGTTTTAACAGACAACGGGAAGATAACGTGGAGCGCGGCGGTGCCGCATGAGGGCGATTTTGCCAAAGCGGTTGGCAAACTTCTTGACGAGGGACATATTCCGGAGGGCATTCCGGCTCTGGTGACGGGCAACGAAGGCCGTTTTATGTTTGATGTGGCGGGAACGCTGGAGCCGCTGTGCGTGGAGGCGGCGTTGCGGACGCTGGAGGCGCTGAACCCGGAGACCGGGAAGGCCGACGCGATTGTGAGTATGGGGGGCGAAGACCTCATCGTCTACAAGCTCGACGAGAGCGGGAAGATTGTCAATAACTTTTCGGGGAACAAGTGCGCGTCGGGGACGGGGGAGTTCCTGAAGCAACAGCTCGCCCGCATGGATATGACGCTGGCCGACGTTGACCGGATCGCGCCCGACGCGAAGGTGTTGCCGCTCTCGACGCGGTGCTCGGTGTTTATGAAGAGCGACTGCACCCACCGGCTCAACAAGCGGGAAGCGACGAAGGACGACATCGTGCTGTCGCTGTCCAACGTGATGGCGGTGAAGGTCGTGGACTTCCTCCATCGTGCCAAGATCACGAGCGGGCGGGTCGTGCTCACCGGCGGCATCACGCTGAACCGGCACATCGTGCAGTTTATCAAGGAAAAAGCACCGGACATCACGTTTGTCATCCCGGAAACGGCGAGCGTCTTCGAGGCAGCCGGCGCGGCCTTTCTCGCGGAAAAGGACGGCTCGCCGCTTCCTCCCGCCGGAAAAGTGCTAAAGCCGAATGCGGTGCGTTTCGGCACGCTCGGCTCGCTGAACGAATGGCAGGACAAAGTACGTTTTTTCGAGGCGCAAGAGGGCACGGTCGAGAAGGGCCGGGTCTACATTCTCGGCGTTGATGGTGGGTCGACGACGACGAAGGCCTGTCTCGTTGACGCGGAAACGGACGTTGTCGTGGCGAGCCACTATGGGCGCACCCACGGCGACCCGGTGAAAGCCCTCAAGGAGTGCCTGCGCGTCATTCAGGAGAAGGTCGTCTCGGACACCGGGGGCAAGGACATCGAGATCAGCCTCGTGGCTACGACCGGGTCGTCCCGCGAGATACTGGGGGTCTTTCTGGAGACGCCCGGCGTGTACAACGAGATCATTGCCCACTCGGTCGGCACCACCTACTTTGATAAAGGCGTTGAGACGATCTTCGAGATCGGCGGGCAGGACGCGAAGTATGTCCTCTTGAAGAACGGCGTCCCCATCGACTACGCGATGAACGAGGCGTGTTCGGCGGGGACGGGGTCGTTCCTCGAAGAGTCCGCGTCCGGCGACCTTTCCATCAAGAGCGCCGCCGACATCGGGCCCATCGCCTGTGCCGCCGACTCGCCGCTCAAATTCGGCGAACACTGTTCGGCCTTCATCAACTCGGACATCCGCAAGGCCGTCCAGCAGGGCGCGAGCAAGGAGAACATCACCGCCGGTATCGTCGGCTCCATCGTGTCCAACTACTTAAACCGCGTCGTCGGCAACCGGACGATTGGCGGCAAGGTCTTCCTGCAAGGCGGCGTCGCGAAGAACCCCGCCGTGCCGCTGGCCTTTGCGATGCTCCTCGAAAAAGAGATACTCGTGCCGCCCTCGCCTGAACTGATGGGCTGTTTCGGGGTCGCGTTGTTGGCCAAGAAAAAGGCCGCCGACGGGCTTCTCGACAAGACGCCGGTTGTCATCGACGACCTTGTTGGCCGCGAGATCGGCTATGAGCGGGTCTTTACCTGCAAGGCCTGCGAGAACCGCTGTCCCATCCAGACCCTGAACGTCAACGGCACGAAATACAACTTCGGGGGCCGCTGTAACAAATATACCAATATGCGGAAGAAGGTGAAGGACGTGCCGGTCTTCAACTATGTTGAACGCCGGCAGACGATGCTTTTCGAGGAGTTTGCCGCGCCTGTGCTTACCGAAACCGAAGAAACGAAAACGAAGCGGCCTTATACGGTGGGCATACCCCGCGCCTTTTCCACCCACACGCTCTACCCGCTCTACTCGTGGTTCTTCCATGAACTGGGGATCAAGACCGTGCTGTCAACCGAGGTGGCCCACGAGGGGATCGCCCGCGCCGAGTCGACCTACTGCTTTCCGGCGGAGATCGCCCACGGCGCGGTGCAGGACTGCCTCGACAAGGGGGTAGACTATGTGCTGTTGCCCCATTTCCGCGATATGCCCAGTTACGAGACGGCCGTTCACGCGAACTTCTGCCCGATCACCCAGGCCTTCCCCTACTATGTGGACAAGGCCTTCCCGGAAGTCGACAAGAACAAGTGGCTGCCCCTCGTCGTGTCATTCAAGTTTGGCGATGAAAAGGCCCTCGAACTGTTTTGTACGATGACCCAGCGGCTCGGCATTGACGAGGCGGAGACAAAAAAAGCCTTCGACAAGGCCGTTGCCATGCAAAACGCCTACTTCGAGGCATGCCGGGCACTGGGAAAAGAGGCACTGGAAGAAGCGCGGAAGGCGGAACGGCCTGTGATTGCCATCTTGGGCCGCCCGTACAACGCCTTTACGCAGGAAGCGAACATGGGCATCCCGCGCAAGTTCTCAAGCCGGGGCTATTCCATCGTGCCCTTCGACATTCTGCCCTTTGAAGACCAGAAAATTTTCCCCAATATGTATTGGTACTACGGCCAGCAGGACGTAAAATCGGCGGCCTTCATCAAAAACGAGCCGAACATCTACGTCACCTACATCACGAACTTCTCCTGCGCGCCTGATTCGTTCATCTTGCACTATATCAAGTGGGCGATGGGCCAGAAGCCCTTCCTCGTGCTGGAACTGGACTCCCATTCGGCTGATGCCGGGGTGGACACCCGTGTCGAGGCGTTTCTCGACATCATCGACGGCTACCGCGCGCGCAAAGACGCCATCAACGAAGAACGCTACGACAACGGCTGGAAGTTTGTCTACGACGAGAAAGCCGAGGCGGGTTCCCAGCTTCGCGTTGACAACCGCATATCGGGCGAAAAAGTAAACATCGTCGGCAACAAGCGGGTGAAAATCCTCTTGTCCAGCATGGGCAACATCTCCACCGAATATATCAGCGCCGCCATGTACGCGCTCAACATACAGGCCGAACCGCTTCCGGTGTCCACGACGCGAACCGTGCAGATCGCCCGCGCCCACGCTTCCGGCAAGGAGTGCGTCCCCAGCCACCTCGTGCTGGGCGGCGCGCTTGAATATTTTTCCTCAAAGAAATACCGCAAAGACGAGCTCTACCTCCTCTTTGTGCCCATCACCACCGGGCCCTGCCGCACCGGACAGTATTTCGTCTACTACGAGAACCTCTTCCGCGATATGCGCCTCGAAAACGTCGCGGTGTTCACCCTCTCCGCCGACAACTCCTACAGCGAACTCGGCCCGGACTTCACCAAGCAGATGTGGCAGGGCTTCGTGCTCTCCGACTATCTCAAGGACATTCAGACCGCGCTTCAGGCAACGGCAGCGGATCCCGATAAGGCCGTCGCTGACTTCGAGACCTCGTGGCGGCAGGTGATGAACGCCGTGCGGCACAAGCAAAACGTGTGGCCGGAACTGCGGAAAGTAGCCCAAGACGTGCGGAAAATCCCCCTCAAACGCACGCTCACCGATTGCCCGAAAGTACTGGTCGTGGGCGAAATTTTTGTCCGCCGGGACGACTTTGCCGTGGGCGAACTCATCCAACTGATGAGCGAGCGCGGCATCGTCGTGAAAGTGGCCGGTATCGCCGAATGGATTCACTACCTCGACTTCGTCCGCGAATACGCCCTCAAGAAGCTCATCAAACTGGGCCAGAGCGGCAACCGCCGCAAACTCCTCCGCCTCCGCATCGAGGAATGGTGGAAACACCACATCGAAAAGAAGACCCTCGCCATACTCGGCCCCACCGGCCTCATCCCGAAAACCCCGCACGATATGCGCCGCATCATGGCCTACACCCAGAAGCACTTCGTCAACCTCGAACTCAACTCGGAGATCGCAGTCTCGTCGGGCGCGGCGGCGGCAGCAATGGAAGAAGGCGGCTATTCAGGCATCGTCAACATCTCGCCCTTCGCCTGTCTCATCGGCCGCGTCATCGAAGGCCTCTTTACCCCCTGGGCCCGCGAGCGCAACTACCCGATTTTATCCGTGGAAGTGGACGGCAACCTCCTCCCCCCAAACATCGTGAACAAGCTCAACATCTTCATGGTGAACGCCCTCCGCTATAAAGGCGGCGCGGATTTGTCGGCACTCGTTGACGGAAGAGAGAAGAGATAAAAAGTAAAAGGGGGAAAGCCTTCCCCCTCGCTCCGGCCAGCTCAAACCATTGCGGGGTATACCCCGCAATGGTTTGAGCCGTCCTCCGCTACCCCCTTCAGCGGGGGACACCCCCGCAACGCCCCCGCCACCTGCCGTGGAGGCCCTTGGGCGCACCGTACGGTGAACGCCCCTCGGCCCCCCTTCGGGGGGAGCACGCCCCCCGCCTAGATTGCTTCACCCTGCGGGTTCGCAATGACGATGGCCCGCCACGCCCCCCGCAATGACAATGCCCCGTCACTGCGTCCGACACCCCTCGTCATTGCGAGCGTAGCGCGGCAATCCAGAGGACCACGCCCGTCGACTAGATTGCCACGTCGCTTCGCTCCTCGCAATGACAATGCGTCATTGCGCCCGACACCCCCGCAACGCCCCCCATCCCTGTTCCCAATGCGCATTTTTACAAAAAACCGAAAAAAAACGAGAAATTTTAGCAAAAAAGGGGAGTGCCGCTTGACAAAAAAAGGCGGATGCGATATAAAGATAGTCGTTGGTGGGTTAACCACCCTCAGTTAAACAAAGAGGATAGTAAAAATGAACAGAAAAAGCCCGGCTGGGTTTTCCTTTGACGCGCTCAATGCGTTTTCTCGTTTCTCAATTTGGGGGGGGGGGGGGGGGGGGGGGGGGGGGGGGGGGGGGGGGGGGGGG
>JAISZQ010000205.1 GCA_031269165.1 Spirochaetaceae bacterium | reverse complement strand
ATGCAGTGGCTGAAACAGACGTTCTCCCTCCGGTTCAACGTGCGGACGGGAAGGAAGGCGCATCTTTGGGGGGAGCGGTACTGGTCGGAGATTCTGGCGGGGGAGCCGCCTGAGGAGGCGGAAGAGGTGGACTGGGATGCGGTTGTGGCGGAGGCGGACAAGCCGATACCGGAGGTAATGGCCTACGCGCTGAGTTGGGACAGCCTAAGGACGGGGGTATGGGAGGCGAAAACGAGTTTTTCGCCCAAAAACCAGCCTAATCCCGCTTCCCCGCCCGGCTAACAGCCCCGTTCACGCCCAAAAAGGAGTTCCAGCAAGCTTCAAGCGTCCCGTCCAAAGACGGCGGGCCATCGTTGGCCGATGGCCTTGGGGGAGGTCTGCCCTGTCCCGCGAGACCCGCGCCTCAGCCCCCATCCAACGACAACGTACCATTTGGCGTGTTCTGTCAGCCACGCGAGTATCGCCTGAAGGAGAGCGAAGCTACCGCCCAACGGCACGATTGCCGGAAGGCCCTGCGGACCACTAAACAGCCCCCGCCCCACGACAACGTGCCGGTTGGGGTGTTTTGTCGGCCGGTTGAGCACCGCCTTTATGTATGGTATAATTGAGCCATGATAAAAGGAATAGCGCAACTCATTCTTGCGTTAAATAGCAATGAAAAAAAGACGGCGGTGGCGGCGGGATTTTCGTGGGGCGTGCTTTTGGCCCTGCTCCCGTCAGGAAATGTTTTTTGGGCCGTACTGTTTTTTGTCTCGCTTTTTTTCAAACATAATCAGGGTGCTAAACTGCTGGTAACGGTGTTGCTTAAACTTGCCATGCCGTTTTTGTACCCCTACACCGACCAGATAGGCTGGGCCGTTCTTCACATTGAACCGTTGCAACCGTTTTTTACCATGCTGTACAACATGCCTTTTGTGCCGTTTACCCGGTTTAATAATACGCTCGTCGCGGGCGGATTGACGGCGGGGGTCATTCTTTGGATTCCGGTGTTTATGCTGGCGGTGGTGTTAATTCCGCTGTACCGCAATTCTTTTTTGCCAAAGATTACCAATTCAAAAGTGGTAAAAGCCATTAAAAACCTGCCGCTTGTTTCAAAAATCGGCAACGCTGTCGCCGCATTAAAAAATATGCGGGATACCAATCTGGGGGCGATGTAATGATCATGATAAAAAAAGCGCCGCCCCTATTCCGCAAACCGATAGCGGAACAAAATTTTGAAAGAAAAATAGGAAGATTCATCGAAATAAAAGCGGATAAAGACTATCTGCTTTCAATATTTGAATTAAAAGACGGCTTTTACCTTTTGAAATCAGACCTTGCAAAAAACGATATTGCAAAATTAAAAACGCTTGCAAAGGCAATTAAAGCGAACCGGGCCTGGCCTGTCCGCGTTGTTCCATTGGCGGGGGCGGTCATAATCGTTGCCGCCATCACCGTGTTTTGCCTGTTTTTCATGAATCCCCTGCTGGAAAGGACGCTGGAACGCGCTCTTGAAGGGGCATTTGAGGCCCGCGCCGAAGTTGACAACTTTCATCTGAATCTTTTCCGTTTCAGAATCGGCCTTTCCGGCATAAGGGTTGCCGACCGCGACGAGCCTATGACGAATCTCTTTCAGATGGGCCGCGCCGAGATACGGCTTTTGCCTCAGGCCGTCCTCAAAGGCAAAATCTATATCGAGGAAGTGAGCGCGGCAAGCATACAGTTTGGAACGCCGCGTACAAGTTCAGGCGCGCTCCCCGCTTATCCGGCAAAAAAAACGGGCCCCAAAACCGCCGCCGCCGAAACGCCGCCGCTTATCGACCTTGCTCAGTTTGACGCGATGGAATTAGTGCGGCGCGAGGCGGACAACCTTAACTCAAAAAAACTCTATGATGAGGCGGCGGCATTCTATAACACTACGATTGAAACATGGAGGACCCGCGTTGACGATTCAAAAAAACAGATTGCCGAACTGCGGAATGCGGCACAGCCCTTTATCGATTTCAATATTACCGGCATTGATATACGGAATCCGGCAACCATTCAACAGGTTATGCAGTTGATCAATGATGGAAAGGCCGCCGCCGAAACGGTTCAAAGCGCGGCGGATAACGCGAACAATATTGTTACCGGCTTACAGGATGATATAAAAAATATTGATGCCCTGCAAAAAAGCGCGGTGAACGCGGTGCAATCCGATATAGATCACTTAAAATCATACCTTGATTTTTCGAGCGGCACCTATAACGGAATCATTGATCCGGTGCTCCGGCAACTTCTGACTGAAGCCGCATGGCAGTATGTCCGTTATGGAAAACGGGCGCTGGAAGTTTTTGAAAAGGTAAAGACCCTTCAGGCGATGACGCAGACCCGTCAAAAACCTGAGAAAAAAGAAACGTTTAAGGGGCGCGACGTGATTTTTCCGTCCCGGCAGTATCCCTCGTTTTATCTGGGAGTACTGGCCTCGGATTTTACGATTCAGGGCTGGAAGAGCGTGTTCGATCTGCGCGATGTAAGTTCAGACCCGGAACTTACCGGTAAGCCGGTATCGTTAAAACTGTCCGTTTCTGAAACGGCCGTTACAGAAACGGCCGGGGACGGGCGCTTTGTCTCATTTTCAGGCAACGCCGATTTCCGTTCGTCGGTAAAGGAATTGTTTGACGCGGAAATTACCGGCGGCAACTTTCCGTTCGGCGTGGAGCAGGGACTTGGCGCAATCGGGATAGGCGGCTTCAACGGTATGGCGGGCATGACGGTCAAGGTAGCGGGCGGCAGGGACGGCAGTGTTTTCCTCGCGGGAAGCGCCGACATTAAAAACCCCGTCTTAAGCGACCCGCACGGCACGGTGGCGCAGGCCATAGCCCAGGCGGTGAGCGAAGCGGCCTTCATACAGCTCGGGTTTACCTATCTCCATCCCGCCGAGGACGCGGAGGGCGGCGACACGTTTTCGGTTGACACCAACATAGGAAGCCTCATCATGGCGGCGCTTCAAAAAACCGTCGCGGAGTATGCGCGGAAAGCCGCCGCGGAACTGGAACAGGCTGTCCGCTCGTACATAAACGCGTACATCGGCACGGAATATGTGTCCAACGATGATTTGAACACGCTTTTTGCCGCCGCAAAAGGTGATAAGGACGCAATCGGCACTTTGCAGACGCTGTTGCAGGACAAAATTGCAGAGATGGAAAAGAAGGTTCGCGGGGCCGCCGAAGAAAAGGCGAACGAGGCAACGGCTGCCGCGGCGGCTGCTGCCGACCAAGCCAAACGCCAGGCTCAGGAAGCCGCCGAGAACGCGGCACGTGAGGCCGCCAAAAAGGCCGAAGACGCGGCAAGCGCCGCCGCCAAAGGGGCCGTCAAGGGCCTATTCGGCAGATGACATGCGGACGCCACCCCTCACTCGTAGAGCCGGTAAAGTTCTTCCATTTTTTTGGCGGCGGCTTGCAAGAGCGTCAACAACTGCTCCTGCGTTACCTCCTCGCGGAACGTGGGAAAGGTAAAGGACAGAGCCGCGACCGGAAAGCCGTTGGAATTCATCACCGGAACCGCGATACAGTTTACATGGGGATGGGTCTCCTCAAGATCGTACGCCACGTGACTGCGGCGTACTTCGCGGATTTGCTCAACAAGCGCGTCGAGACTGCATAGCGTTTTAGGCGTAAATATCTGAAGTTGCTCGCTGGGATAGAGCGCGCGTATTTCCTCGTCGGTATAACCGGAAAGAAGCGCCTTGCCCAACGCCGTGGCATGGGCGGGTTTCCGCTTTTCATCGTGGGCATAGACGCGCAGCACTTGCGTACTGTCGAATTCATAGATGTAGACCACGTCGGTACGGTCCAGCACGGCAAAGCAGGTGTTTTCATTGCAGGTCTGGTGCAGTTCCTCGACTATTTTCCGGGCGTGCGCCGTAAAAGGATCGGACAAACGAAAGGAGTTTCCGGTCTTGAAGCATCGTATACCGATACGGTAACGTCCCGTCAGATCCTTCCGCAAATACTCCATGTTCAGCATGGTCTGCACCAGGTTGTGAATGGTGCTTTTCGGGAGATCGAAAAGCGCGCAGATGTCCTTGAACCCTAAAGGCGCGTCGCTGTCCGCCACCGCATCGAGTATCTCAAAGGCGCATTGTAAGAGTCGATGTCCTTTTTTTTCCATAGACGTCTCTTTTCCTCGCTTTTTTCGTTTTTTTCTCTTGACAATGAAGAATAGCACGCTTATACTATTCTGTATAGGTTCATATATAAATCATATATTCATATATATGAACAAATTCAAGTACTAAGGAGATTGTTATGAGAAAAGTGTTGTTGTTATTGGCTTTGGTCGTGGCTTCCGCGATGCTGTTTGCGGGGGCGAAAAGTGATGCCGGCGGTAGTGATAAGAACTATATGCGGCTGACGTGGTGGGGGAATACGGTGCGGGACGAACGGACCCTCAAAACGGTGCAACTCTACCAGAGCAAAAATCCGGGTGTTACCATTGAGACGGAGACGACCGGCTGGGCCGGTTATTGGGACAAGTTGAACACCCAGGCTTCCGCCGGGAACCTGCCCGATCTCATCCAGCATGACTACGGCTATATGCTGCAATGGGCAAACCGGAACCAGTTGCTTGACCTGACCCCGTACACCCAAAACGGCGTCATTGACGTGTCTAAAATCCCGGCATCCGCGCTCTCCGCAGGTAAAGTCAACGGCAAGCTCTACGCGATCAGTCTGGGAACCAACGCGCTGGGCATGGTCTACGATCCGGCGGTGCTGGCAAAGGCCGGTATCAACGTTCCCGATTCCACCAAATGGACGCTGAAAGATTTTGAGAACATCGCGTTGACGATTTACCAGAAAACCGGCGTGAGGACGCTGCCACTCGGCACCACCGATGTGAAGGTCATTTTCGAAATATTCCTCCGTCAGAGCGGCGCGTCTTTCTATGCCCCGGACGGGAAGAAACTGGGCTTTTCCGACCCCGCGCTTTTGAAAGAGTACTGGGATCTCCAGCTCAGACTTCTTGACGCGGGCGCGTTGATACCCGCCGACGAAGCCTTTGTTACAGTAAGCGTGGAAGAAGACGCCTTCTCCAAAGGGCAGTCGTGGCTCCAGTACATCTGGAGCAACCAGATAACCGCCACGGCAAACGGCGCGAAACGTCCCATCGGAATGCTCCTTTTCCCCGCCATCGACAACGCGAAACGGAAGGGAACCTATCTCAAACCTTCAATGTTCTTCACCATCGCGGCAAAGGCGGAAAACCCCGATGCGGCGGCAAAGGTCTTTAACTTCTTCCTCAACGATCTTGGCGCGAACGACATTCTTCTTGCGGAACGCGGCGTTCCCGTTCCTGAAAATGTCCGTTCTTATCTATTTCCCAAGATGGACGACAACATGAAGATGTCTTTTGACTTTGTTTCGCTGGCGGCGGCAAACTCAAGCGACATCGACCCGCCCGACCCGGCGGCAAACGGCGAGATTCTCGCGTTGTTGCGGGATATAGCGCAACAGGTTCTGAGCAAGAGCGTCTCTTCGTCCGAGGGTGCCACACGGTTTATAACCAAAGCAAACCAGATTTTAGGCGTTCAGTAGGCCGTAAAGGTACGGGGAGAATACTATGACTCAAAATCAAGCGTTATTGCGTAAAAAACGGCAGTTTATGGAAGATGTTGCGGGCTATGCTTTTATCAGTCCGTGGCTCATCTGTTTCTTTGCGTTTTCCATTATCCCCATTGTGTTTTCTCTGTACTTTTCTTTTACAGACTATGACATCTTGGCGTCTCCGGTTTTTTCAGGCTTGAAGAATTTCAGGCGCATGGCGACCGACGAGCTTTTTTGGAAATCGTTAGCCGTCACCTTTTTCTATGCCTTTGTCTCGGTACCCTCACGCCTCGTGTTTGCCTTTATCGTTGCCGTGCTTTTCAAGCGGGCGTCCCGGATGATCCGTCTCTATCAGGCGGCGTACTACCTGCCGTCCATCGTCGGGGGCAGCATCGCGGTTGCCGTGATGTGGCGGCGGCTCTTTCTCGCGGACGGCGCGATCAACGCGGTGTTACAGGCTGTCGGCATACCCAGCACGGTAAGCTGGCTTGGAAACCCGAACACCGCCATCTGGACGCTGATTCTCCTCGCGGCATGGCAGTTCGGCTCGTCCATGCTGATCTTTCTGGCGGGACTCCGGCAGATACCGGTCACCTACTACGAGGCCGCCTCAATTGACGGCGCGAGCCCGATAAAACAGTTCTTCAACATAACCCTGCCCCAGATGACCTCGATCATTTTCTTTAACCTGATCATGCAGCTTATCAACGGCTTTACCGTCTTTACCCAGGCATTTGTCGTGTCGGGCGGCAACGGCGACCCGCAGAATTCGACGCTGGTCTATGCTCTGTACCTCTACCAGCGGGCGTTCAAGTATTACAGCATGGGCTACAGTTCCGCAATGGCGTGGGTTCTGGTGCTGATCATCGGCGTTTTTACGGGCGTTATCTTTAAAACCTCTGACAAGTGGGTGTTCTATGAATCATAAAGGGGGAGTACCTATGAAAAAAGCAACCAAACGCAAACTGGCAAAACTGAGAGACGACTGTATCTTTCATGTTTTCGTTGTCCTTCTCGGCTTTCTCATGCTCTATCCGATATTGTGGATGGTCTCGAACGCGTTTAAGGAAAGCGGGGAGATTTTCAACTCGTTCTCGTTAATCCCAAAGACGTTTCATATCGACAACTTTGTGCGGGGGTGGGCGTACAACGGTTCCACCTCCTTCGGAACCTTTTTTGGGAATTCGTTTTTTGTTACCGTGGTGTCCACCGTTGGGGCGGTTCTCGCCTCGTCTCTCGTGGCATTCGGCTTTGCCCGCATCCGCTTTCGGGGGAACGGATTCTGGTACGGCTGTATGTTTCTCACGATGATGCTTCCGTATCAGGTGGTTATGGTTCCCCAGTTTATCATTTTCCACAAGATAGGCTGGGTGAATACCTTCCTGCCCCTGATCGTCCCCCAGTTTGGCGGACAGGCGTTCTTTATCTTCCTGATGGTACAGTTTATCCGGGGCATCCCCCACGAACTGGATCAGTCCGCGATGATCGACGGCTGTAATAAGTTCAGCATTTTTGCGCGTATTATTTTCCCGCTGATCAAGCCCGCCCTGATTACGGCGACTATTTTCAGTTTCTATTGGCGATGGGACGATTTTCTGGGACCCCTTCTGTACCTGAACCGTCCCCGCAGTTTTACCGTGTCGCTCGCGTTGCGGATGTTTGCCGACCCGATGAGTTCCACGGACTGGGGCGCGATTTTTGCGATGGGAACGCTTTCTCTGGTTCCGGTTCTGGCGATCTTCGTGATATTCCAGAAGTATATCGTCGAAGGGCTCGTTACGTCGGGCTTGAAGGCGTAGCACAACAGGCTCAGATTACGCGGATTATGGCGGCGCCGGGCCGTCATTGCGAACCCGAAGGGTGAAGCAATCCAGACAGGGAACGCCTCGCGCTGGATTGCTTCGCTCCGCTCGCAATGACAGGTAGCCTGTCCGCAATGACGGCGGGCTCACCCGCAACGACGGACAGTACTCGTCATTGCGAACCCGCGGCAACATAGTTGCCGTTGGTGAAGCAATCCAGAGAGGGAACGCCTCGCACTGGATTGCTTCGCCCGCTCTAACGAGCGGCCCGCTCGCAATGACGGAGGGTTCACCCGCAACGACGGGCAGTACTCGTCATTGCGAGGAGGCGGCAACACGGTTGCCAATAGCGACGAAGCAATCTAGACGAGGGGCGTTCTCCCCCGAAGGGGGGCCGGGGGGCGTTCATCGTACGGTGCGTCCAAGGGCCTCCACGGCAGGTGGCCGCAGGTGCCGCCGGAGGGGGATGGGGGGCGTTGCGGGGGGCGGGCCCACCGCAGAGGGGGTAGCGGAAGACCAAACGGAGGGAGGTGTGGACGCGCCGCAGGCGTGGACATATCGACCGGAGTGCGTGTCTGGAGCGAGGGGGAGACTTCCCCCTTTTGCTGGGTTTTTTCATTTTGCGGGTCAAGTTTAAGGCATTAAGAAGTGAAGGAGTTGTATATGGACGTTTATTTTGATGCGGCTGAGGCGATGTTTTCGCGGGAAGACGGTGCTTGCGGAAGTGCTAAAATGGGGAGGAATGTATGAAACCCTATGAGGTTTATCCGGCTGAGCGGAGATGTTTTGAGGATCGGGGGACGGGGCTTCCGGTGTGGCAGCTTACGAACTACAAGGGACATAGCGAACATCCCTATTTTACCGATGACGGCTGGTTTGACCATGACCGGAACATGCTTTTTGTGTCCGATCGCGACAATGTGCGGAATCTTTTTTATATTGACATTGAAAGCGGGGAAATGTTCCGTATAACCGATATGCCCCGTGGCGGGCCCGACATTCGGTGCCCGATGTTTGTCAATCACGAACGCAACGAAACGTACTACCAGTATAACGGCTGTGTGTACGCGCTTCGCCTGGATACGCTTGAGACCAGGCCCCTCTACATCATCCCGCGCGGCTTTACTTTTGGCGGGGCCCGCCCGACCGGAGACGGAAAATATGTCGTGGCCGGTCTTGTGGAGGATCTTTCCCAGACGATCAAATCGAATCTCACGGCGGGTTACATCGGCTTTGAAGAAATATTCGCCGCCAAGCCGGACAGCCGGATCGTCCGCATTAACGTGACGGATAACACGGTGGAAGAGGTCTGGCAGGAACAATGCTGGGTGGGCCATGTGAACCCGTCCCTTACTCAGGGCAATCTCCTCACGTTTTGCCACGAGGGGCCGTGGGGCAAAGTAGACCACCGGATATGGGTGCTCGACCTCGACACCGGCAAGGCGCGGAAAATTCGGGAACGCCGCTTTGAGGGGGAGATGATAGGCCACGAGTATTGGTTCCTCGACGGGATTCATGTGGGGTATCAGGCGCATCGGCCGTCCGGCGGGGACTCGTCATCCTATTTTGGCTTTGTCCGCTACGACGGGAGCGGCGAGGTCGAAGCGCCCTGTGTCCGGGTGCCCGGCCCCGACCACATTCATTCCGTTGATTTTAACTTTGTGGTAAGCGATACGGGAAAGACCATCAAGGGCTATAAGTACAATGGAAAGAATTTTGACGGCCCCCGGATCATCACCATGCACGACGGCAGTTTTGACTGGGGCGCCCACCATCCTCATCCGGCAATCACACGGGACGGGAAATCCGTGGTGTATAACAGTACCGCAGCCGGTTACTGCAACATCTACATGACTGCCCTGCCGGAGGATTTCTACGCCCTTCCCCCGCTGGAACTTGGCCAACAGCATTAAACGAAGGAATGTGACCACAAACCTCGGCCAAAGGCCCGCGCCGACACGAACGAACCCGCCTGTCATTGTGCGCGGCCGCCGTCATTGTGGGCGAGTCGCTCGTTAGAGCGGGCGAAGCAATCCGGCAGGGGGCCATCGTCATTGCGAAGTGAGAAGGGTGAAGCAATCTAGAGAGGGGAGTCCTTCACTGGATTGCTTCGCTCCGCTCGCAATGACGTGTTTGTTCGCCCGCAACGACGGGCAGTACTCGTCATTGTGCGCGGCCGCCGTCATTGTGGGCGAGTCGCTCGTTAGAGCGGGCGAAGCAATCTGGCAGGGGGTCTCCCGCTGTCAACAAGTTAAGCGAATAGAAAAGAAAGACAACGTGAAAATCAATAAACGCCGTTTATGCGCTTTTCCGTTCTATCTTGAGCCGGAAACCAGACATATCAAGCAGTTTGAGCACGGTTTCGAACGAAGGGGTTCCCGATGGGGAGAGAGATTCATATAATCCCTCCCGTGTTACGCCCAATTCATGGGCAATCTGTGCCATACCTTCGGAACGAGCAATGTAGCCTATGGTTTTTAAGAGAAAATTCATATCTCCGTCTTCAAGGGCAATTTCAAGATGGGCAAATACATCTTCTTTCGTGTCGATAAATTCCGCCGGATCCCATTTAGTCGTTTTCATTTCTTTCCTCCTCTGTTTGTTCATCTATCGGTTCTTTGGCAAGCGCTTTCGCTTTCGTAATGTCGGCCTCCTGAGTGGATTTGTCCCCACCACAAAGCAGAATTACGATTTTCTTCCCGGTATCCTTGTAATAAACACGGTAACCGGGGCCGTAGTGGATACGCATTTCAGAAAGTCCCGCGCCAAGAGGAACGAAATCTCCGGGATTTCCTTCGGACAGCCGTTCAATCCGTTGATAAATAATAGCTTTACCAATCCGGTCTTTGAGTTTTTTTAGCCATTGTTTGAACCCCTCGGTTTTACGCACCTCTTTCACGCCCCTAGTATAAACGATATATTACCTATTGTCCATAAGCCAGATAAAGGATAGTTGCGACTATCTGTCATCCGAGCGTTCTCCTTACCGTTCATTTCTTATCCCTTCTCCCCCAATTTTGGAAAAATTTGCGATTTTTTTCATATTTTTGAAAAATTTTTCTTGACAGGCAAAAAAAATTGACTTATACTTGTACCATTAGTTCATATATAAATTATATATTCATATATACGAACAAAGTTAATCTATCGAGGTGTTAAAAATGAAAGGATTGGTAACGTCATTAAAAATTGGCGGGGAACAGAAAATTGGGGCAAAGATAGTTCGGTACAAGTATCTCTATCTTCTTTTCCTGCCGGTGGCGGCATGGTACATCTTATTTTGTTATGTTCCCATGTACGGAATCGTCATTGCCTTTAAGAATTATAACGTGTTTGAGGGTATCGGGAAAAGTCCGTGGGTGGGGTTCACCTATTTTGAGCAATTTTTTAAGTCGGTGTTTTTCTGGCGGCTACTCAAAAATACCTTCCTGATCAGTTTTTACGGGCTCATTTTTGGTTTTCCCGCTCCCATCCTTCTGGCACTTATGTTCAACGAACTGAAAAACGGAATCTTCAAAAAGACGGCCCAGACCATCAGCTATCTGCCGCACTTTATTTCCACGGTGATCATCGTCTCGATGTTCGTGGAATTTTTATCCCCCAGCAGAGGGCTCATCAACAACCTTATCGCCACCTTTGGCGGGGAGCGCGTTTATTTTTTGGGAGACCCCAAGTATTTCCGCACGATGTACACCGTTATGAACATTTGGCGAACCGTCGGCTGGGGCACCATTATTTATCTCGCGGCGTTGACCGGCGTAAACCCGGAATTGTACGAGGCGGCGGTCATCGACGGGTGCGGCAGAATCCGGCAGACCATCCACATCACCCTGCCCTGTATCGCCAACACCATCGTCATCATGCTGATCTTCCGGGTCGGGGAGTTGCTCTCCGTTGGGGCGGAGTCGATACTCCTCATGTATAACCCGTCTGTGTATGAAACCGCCGATGTCATATCGACCTATGTGTACCGCCGGGGACTTGTGGAAAGCCAGTACAGTTTCGCCGCGGCGGTCGGCCTTTTTAACGCCATGGTGGGATTGATCTTGATAGGGGTAACCAACGCCCTCGCCAAACGGTATTCAGAAACCAGTTTGTGGTAGTTTGTGGTAAGGAGAATAATGGTATGAGAAAAAGCACGTCCCGGTATGTTTTTGAATGGTTTAACTGCCTTTTTATGATCTTTATGTGCGGGCTGATGCTCTATCCGTTCCTGTTTGTTATCGCCGCTTCCCTGTCGGATAGTTCCGTTGTGGCGCGTGGAATGGTGGGGATTATCCCTCGTGGGTTCAATGTCAGGGCCTACGAGGAGGTCTTTAAGTACCAAAACATCTGGAGCGGTTACCGGAACACCGTCCTGTATACCGTCTGCGGAACCGTCGTCAATTTAGTTCTCACCGTTTGCGGCGCCTATCCCCTGTCCCGCAAACAGTTCTACGGGCGACGGGTATTCACGTTTTTCATTGCCGTAACCATGTTTTTTTCAGGCGGGCTCATTCCCACCTATCTGGTCATGCGTAGTTACAAACTCCTCAATACCTTTTGGGTGATGATTCTTCCCGGCGCCATCAGTACGTGGAACATGATCATCATGCGGACGTTCTTTCAGGGTCTCCCGGTCGAACTTGAGGAAGCCGCGATCATCGACGGGTGCAACGATCTGGGAGTGCTCATGCGGGTTGTGCTTCCCCTGTCCACTGCGTCGATTATGACTATTGGGATGTTCTATGCCGTGGGGCACTGGAACGCATGGTTTAACGCCTTCATCTATCTCAAGGATTTTGACCGTTACCCCCTGCAACTCTGGTTGCGAATGATCGTTTTGCAGAATCAGTTGAACGATATTACCAATATGCAATCCGGCGCGGTGGATATGGGGGCCGAGAATCTTATCTCGGACACCATCAAATACGCGGTCATTGTCGTGGCGGCGGCGCCTATCCTTTGTGTCTATCCCTTTATTCAAAAATACTTTGTCAAGGGTGCCGTGGTGGGTTCTCTGAAAGGATAGGGGTGAGGTTGTTCCAAAACCACCGCCAACGGTTGCGGGGACGGGGTCTGGAGCGTGGGGGAGACTTCCCATTGTCAACAACTTAAGCAAAAAGAAAAGGAAGGTCCGCGGATTTTCGCGGATTAACACGGATCGAGCGGGGTATAATCCGTGAAAATCCGCGTCAATCCGCGGACAAAATTCTTAAGTTGTTGACAGGGGGAGACTTCCCCCCTTGACTGAGGTTTTTTGCCCAGATAATGGGTATCTATTTTTATTTTTTTGGAGGAAGTTATGAAGAAAATTTGTTTGGTTCTTTTGATCGTGTCGTTTCAGTTGGCGTTTTTGGCCGGGTGCGGGAAAAAGTCCGACGCAGCCGTGTCATCGGGCGATCCGAATGCCCCTGTCGCCATATCGGTATGGATACCGATGCAGGCTTCAGAAAAAACCGACTGGTTTACCCCAGATGCCCCCGGGTTTAAAGTTATCAGGGAGAAAACCGGGGTTACCGTCAACTGGCAGGTTATTCCCGGCGGAAGTCCTCAGTTGATAAACGAGGCCTACAATCTCCTTATGGCCTCAGGTGATATTCCCGATGTGGTTATCGGAGAGATCAGTCTGCAACTCAGGCGATACCCCCAGGCGTGGCTTTCCATTGATGAGCTTATCAAGGCGAATCCAGACCGCTATCCGAATTTGACCAAGTATATTCTCGAGGACGAGTACCTTAAATCGTACCTGCCGGACACCGACGGGCATATCCGGTATGTCCCCATGCTGGCCACCCGCCGTATCGGGGATATTATCATTGCGCGGGACGACTTATTGCAGAAATACGGTCTTGCCCCGCCGGTAAGCGCGGATGACTGGCACACGGCCCTTGTCGCCGCAAAAAAGGACGGGAAAGTCGGCTTTATGTCCCGTCAGCAACGGGCCGGGATTCTCTATCGTCTTTTGGGCGGCTATGTGGATTGCGTGATCGAGGATTATTTTGTTGAGGACGGAAAGGTCAAATACGGCGTTCTTGATCCTCGGTTTAAGGAAGGAATCGAACTTGCCCGGCAATGGTACGCCGAAGGGCTCATCGATCCCGAATATCCCACGACCGACTCGACCCGTTGGTGGGAATCGGTGTTGCGGGGCAATGTCTTTGCGACCCACGATAACATTCAGCGGATTCAGGCGGGGGTCAATGATTTTGTCAACAACCAGCACTCCGACGCCCGTCTTATCGGTGTCGGGCCTATGCTGAGTCCCCGTACCGGAGAACGGCACACGGTGATCCACTATCCCCACGTGCGGGACCGGAGTGCCGCCATCAGTGTCTCGGCGAAAAACCCCGAACGCATACTGGACTACTTTGAGTATTGTTTTTCCGAGGAGGGCTTTATTCTGATGAACTTTGGCATCGAGGGTTATTCCTTTAACTATGTGGACGGTGTGCCGAAGAGCGATCCCGACTTCTTGGGCAAGGCCGAGCGCGGCGAGGTGGCGCATCCGCTCACCACGAGAGATATGCCCAAGAATCAGCGCGATGAACTGATCTATGACTACACCTACGATCGGGAAGATCACAAGGCCGTGAGAGATGCCCGCGATCTCTATACCGATAACGATTTCATTCGTGAAAACTGGATCGCCTCTCTCAGCTTTACCGAGGAGGAACGGGCTACGCTCTCTCCGCTCAGGGCCGAACTTGACACCTATCGCGGCGAGTGGCTGGATAAGTTTATCATGGGAATCGAGCCTATGAGCAAATGGGATGCGTTTGTCAGCCAGATACAGAAAATGAATCTGCAAACCACCCTCGACATTTACCAAAAAGCCCTCGACAGGCTACTCAAAAAGTAACCACCTGTCGCCACCTGCCGTGGAGGCACTTGGGCGTGTCGCGTTAAGCAAGCGCGGCGGCTCCCCCTACGGGGGAGAGGAAGCGGGCCACCTGCCGTGGAGGCACTTGGGCGTGTCGCGTTAAGCAAGCGCAACGGCTCCCCCTACGGGGAGAGGAGGCGGGGCCGTCATTGCGAACCCGCGGCAACATAGTTGCCGTTGGTGAAGCAATCCAGAGAGGGAACGCCTCGCACTGGATTGCTTCGCCCGCTCTAACGAGCGGCCCGCTCGCAATGACGGAGGGCTCACCCGCAACGACGGGCAGTACTCGTCATTGCGAGGAGGCGGTAACATAGTTGCCGTTGGTGAAGCAATCCAGAGAGGGAACGCCTCGCACTGGATTGCTTCGCTCCGCTCGCAATGACAGGTAGTCCGTCCGCAATGACGTGTTGGTTCTTTAATTTTTCAGGTCAAGTTTAAGGCATTAAGAAGTGAAGGAGTTGTATCGTGGGCGTTTATTTTGATGCGGCAGATTCGATGGCGTGTTTTTCGCGGGGAGATGCGGGAGAGACGGTGAAGGCGGTCGCGGAACGGTATCTGGGGGCCAATCCCCGGCACGATTACCAAGCCCGTCCTTACTCTACGTGGGGCATTGTGCGGAACGCCGATTACCGCTACACGGCGGATTTTGTGGCGATATTCCCGGACGCGGCGCTTGGTTCCTACGCCTATGCGTGGGGGGTCTACGAGGCGGCTGAAAACAGCGCGTTGAAGTTTGTTATCATCCCTGCGGGCCCGGCGAAACTGTGGGTCAACGGGGCGCTGATTTATGCGACCGATGTGATGGACGAGCGTTACCCCGACCGGGCGATCACGCTTGCGCTTCCGGTACGGCGTGGGGCAAACCATGTCGTGATCCGTTTTACCCGGACAAAGGCCGGTTTTGGCGGCGAGTTCGGGACGTGGCTTGGCAAACTCGACTACTCTTTTTTCAAGGGGCGGGATTTTTCTCTGTCTGAGGCGGCATTTCCCCGCATGGAAGGTTTTGACTATACCCGTCCGTTGGATAAGCCCCTACCGGAGGAGGCCCTGCCGCCTTGTTCGCCGCGTCTTGCCGGGCTTTGTGTTCCGCCGCCTGAGTGGAGCGCGGTTGAGCGCAAAGCCGGATGCTTCGAGCGGCTTTTCCCGAAAGCGGGCGGTTCACGAAGCGGGGATCGCGCCGTGGCCCGTACCGTCATTGTTGCGGCGGAAAAGACGGTTGTCCCTTTGCGGGGCAACGCCTCAGGCGACTGCGCCCTGTATGTGTCGGGGCCGGATCAGATCTACACGGAATTGTTCCGGGGAAGCGGCTCCTTCCGGCGCGAGGCGGTGTTGGAGAAAGGGGACAATCATCTGGTCGCCATATCCACAAAACCCGCCACCGGCCCGTGGGATGTTACGGCGGAAATGGAGCCGGACGCGCCCCTCCGCTTTGCCAATCCTTTTTTCCTGGACAGCGTTTGTTTTCCGTGGATATACGCCGGTACGTTTCGGGACACGCAAGAAAGCGAGTTATTGCCCTTCGATCGGGAACTGCTTGTGGGGAACGGGGGGAACGGGAATAACGGGAGGCACGGGACAAGCGGGGAAGAAAAAACATGGTGGCGGCTCGACGGCCCCAGTTTGTGGGTGAGGCTTTACAACGAAAACGCCCTCTACGGGCACTGGAATTACCCGCTCGGCGTGACCCTCTACGGGCTTATCGAAACGGCGCGGTATTTTGAACGCTCAAGTACCCCGGAAGAGAAGGCGTTTGGCGCGTATGTCCGGGATTATGTTACCGATCATATAACGAAATCCGTGCGTACGCTGGATTACGCCTTGTTTGACAAGGCTCATTTCGGCGGGGCGACGGCGGTACATCACCTCCTCACTTCCATCGACAGTCTGGACGACTGCGGCTCTTTCGCCGCCACCATGCTGGAGGCGGCCAAAGACCGGCCCCTCGACGGCTCGGTCGCGGTGGCGGACTATGTGGCCAATCATATTGTGCGCCGGCAGGACCGCCTTCCCGAGAACTGCTTCTTTCGCAAAACGCTGATGCACCACTTGCATAACAACACTCTGTGGGCGGACGATCTGTATATGAGTGTGCCGTTTCTCTGCCGTTACGCGCGCCTAAAAGGAGACGCTTCCCTGCTCGATCTCGCGGTGGACCAGTTTGCGGGGTTTAAGAAGTATCTTTTTCTGGAGGACTCCGGCCTTATGGCCCACGTGTACGATTTTGAGCGCGGCATGAATACGGGCGTCCCGTGGGGGCGGGGAAACGGGTGGACGATCTTTTCGCTTTCGGAATTGTTGCTGGCCTTGCCGCCTGAACACCCCAGACGGGCAGAATTGCTCGGCTTTTTCAGAACCCTCTCCGCCGCGTATCTTTCCCTCCAGAGTGAAGACGGCAGGTGGAACCAAGTCTTGAACATGGCCTCCTCGTACCCCGAAACCTCGGTTACCGCCATGTTTATCGCGGCATTTTGCCGGGGCGCCCGCTTAGGCTGGCTAGAGGACTCAGGCGTGTACCGCGCCGCCGCGCAAAAAGCGTGGCAAGCCCTTGAAAAGAACGCGATTGACAGAGACGGCGCGGTCTATGGCGTATGCCGGGGATCGGAATTTGCCTTTAACCCCCGCTACTACGCCGAACACCTGCTGCCCCGCCTCAACGACACCCACGGGATCGGCATCGTTCTCCTTGCGGGCGTAGAGTTGTTGCTTCTATCACCGTTAACTGTAGATGGACGTGGATAGGAAAGGAACGCGCTGTCTCCAAAACACAACATTATCTATTTTCAATTATCCATTTTCCATTCGCGCCACGCGCGCACACCCCTACGGGAATTGAAAATGATAAATGGAGAATGGAAAATTATAGGAAGGGAACGCGCCATCTCCAAAACATGATGCATCTCGAAACGAAAGCGCCCTTTCGCCTCACGGAGCACCCGATAAAAAAGCACCGCCGCCCACCACAACTGAAACAGGGGATCGCCGACATTAACCGCCGTACGAACCTCGTACCAGACATCTTCTGCTAAGGGATTGTTACGAAATAATATAGACAAGAAAAAAAATAAACGGTATAATAGTTTCTATGAATAACATAGATGTTGTAGCAATACAAACGCGGATCAAGGCAGTATTGCCGGCACTG
>JAISZQ010000392.1 GCA_031269165.1 Spirochaetaceae bacterium | reverse complement strand
GAAATTAGAGGCGGCGGTGAAAGAGATAGAAGCGAGGTATGACGAGGTAAAGAAGGGAGAGCAGGAAGAATACGAGGAGAAGATGAGGCACTGTCAACAACTTAAGAATTTTGTCCGCGGATTGACGCGGATTTTCACGGATTATACCCCGCTCAATCCGTGTTAATCCGCGAAAATCCGCGGACCTTTCTTTTCTTTTTGCTTAAGTTGTTGGCAGTGGAAGATGAGGCAGAAGGTGGAGAAGGAGGAGCAGACGGGGAAGAAGGCCGGAGGGAAGCCGCCCAGCCCGCCCAAAGAAGAAGTTCCCGGGAAGATGCAGTACAACTTCACGGATTCCGAAAGCCGGATCATGAAGGGGGGAACGGGGAAGCAGTTTGAACAGGCGTACAACGCGCAGGCGGCGGTGGACGCGGAGAGCATGCTGATCGTGGGGGAATATGTTACGAACCACGGGAATGACAGGGAAGAACTGGCGGAGGCGGTGAAACGCATAGCCGGGGAAGTGTATCAGGCGGAGACGGGGATGCGCGGACAGCGGATATTACAGCGAGAAGCAGGTGAAAGAAGTGGAAGGGGTGGACGGGGAGGGGAACCAGAGCGGGCCGAAGGTATACTGCGCGGTGGAGAAGCAGGGCCACCACCGGACGGTACAGGACCTTGAACAGAAGGAAGAGGCGCCGTTGCCGGAAGGGGCAGGGGCGAAAGAAAAGATGGGGGGCGTTGCGGGGGGCGGGCCACCCGCAGAGGGGGTAGCGTAAGACGCGACGCGGCTGGAGCGTGGGGGAGACTTCCCCCTGTCCACAACTTAAGCAACCAGAAAAGAAAGGTCCGCGGATTGCGCCATAGGGCGACGCAGATTAACACGGATCGAGCGGGGTATAATCCGTGAAAATCCGCGTCAATCCGCGGACAAAATTCTTAAGTTGTTGACAGTGTGCGATACGCCCAAGGAAAGCCCCTTAGGGGCCCCGAAGGGGGACGCCGATGCCCGTTCTCCTCACGATACACCCAAGGGAGGCCCCCTAGGGGCCGCACTACCCCTATTCTTTGCGATGTGTTATACTATCGCGCGTGTATCAGTCGTTTATTGGGCTTGAAGTCCACATCCATCTTTTGACGAAGACGAAGGTTTTCTGCGGGTGCAAGCAGAATTTTGGCGACGGGCCGAATACGAATGTCTGCCCCGTCTGTCTCGGGTATCCGGGGGTGTTGCCCGCGCTGAACGTTGAGGCGATGCGTATGGGGTGTACGGTGGCGCGCGCGCTCGGTTGCACGATTCCGCCCAAGACGTGGTTTGACCGGAAGCAGTATTTTTACCCGGACATGACGAAGAACTACCAGATTTCGCAGTTCCACCAGCCGCTGGGCCAAGATGGCCTGGTAACGATCGAGGGGCGCGGCATCCAGAAGACGGTGCGTATCAAGGAGTGCCACCTTGAGGAAGACGCGGGAAAGATGATTCACGCGGGGACGGCCTCCTTACTCGATTACAACCGGGCGGGTTACGCGCTCCTGGAGATCGTGACCGAGCCGGACATGGAATCGGGCGAAGAGGCCGAACTCTTCATCCGGCAACTGCGCCGCACGGTGCGCTATCTTGGCGTGTGCGACGGTAATATGGAAGAAGGATCGCTCCGGGCGGACGCGAATGTGTCGATCAACACGCCGGGCGCGGGGCTGGGGCGCAAGGTCGAGATCAAGAACTTAAACTCGTCGCGCTTTGTGAAGCTGGGACTGAACTACGAGATCAAGCGGCAGGCGGGGTTGCTTGACGAGGGGAAAATGGTCGTGCAGGAGACACGGCTCTGGAACGAGAATCGCGACCAGACCGAGCCGATGCGGACGAAGGAAAACGCGCAGGACTACCGCTACTTCCCGGAGCCCGACCTTCCGGTGTTTGTACCGGACGCGGCGTTTTTGCGGCGTGTCGAGGAGGGAGTCTGCGAGTTGCCCCTTGCGCGGGTGAAGCGGTTTATCGCCGAGTATGGCTTGGGCGAAGAGAACGCCGACGCGCTCTGCGACGAGAAGGCGTTTGCCGATTACTACGAGGACGCGGTGGTGAAAGCCCTTGCCGAAGGGCTTGCCAAACCGGAGGCCGCCGCGAAGGTTGCCAACCTGCTCTTGGGCGACGTGAAGCACATCCTTGCCAAAGCGGGCGCCGACCCGGCAACCATCGGGGACACGAAGCTCACCCCGGCACGGCTTGCCTCGCTTGTGGTAATGACGGCACAGGGGGCGGTTTCGGCCAAGAACGCGAAACAGGTGTTGGCAGCGGTCTTTGACGAAGACAAGGATCCCCCGGCGATTATCAAGGAACGCGGCTGGGAACAGATGACCGACCCGGCCCAGATTGGCGAAGCGGTGGACGGCGTGCTGGCGGCAGAGGCGGCGACGCTGGCCGATGCGCGAAGCGCAAAGGCCGCAGGCAACGAGAAGCGGGCGAAGACGCTCACCGCCTACCTCGCGGGGAAGGTCATCGCCGCGACAGGCGGCCGGGCGGATCCGGGCGTCGTGGGCAGACTGCTCGGCGAGCGGGTGTAGGAACGTTCATCACGGGGAACCACGAACGATCACGTTTAACCCCACTGGATTGCTTCACCCTGCTCACTTCGCAATGACGGTGGTCCGCGAATGCGCGCCATACATGGTGTTGCGGATAAGCGCGGATAACACCCGCCTATGCGCGGACTACCGCAGGTGTCATTGCGAGCGAGTGGCACATTACCGAGCGAAGCAATCCACGCGCGCTTCGTGCGAATTGAAAATTGATAATGCATAATGGAGCATGATAGGAGCGGAACGCGCCGTCTTCAAACTCCGCCATTTTCCATTTTCAATTTACCATTATCCATTCGCGCAAAGCGCGCGCCCCCCTCTTGACAACAATTTCCGTTCCGTGCTATACCTCTACCCGTACGGCTCGATGGGCCGCGCCTATTTTATGACAAGTTGGAGAACAATGCAAAAAGTGAAAAAGGCGGGAAAAGGGGTTAAAAGGGGAGTTCAAGGCCGTCTCAGGGCCGTTTCAGGGGGGTTTGTCGTAAAAATGCCCTCCCCCCCCCCCTCAGAGTTTATGGACCCTTCTGGGTTCCTTTCCCCGCTTCTCCCTTAAGACACGCGCCGCTTCGTTCCCCTCCCTCTCGCGGGACGGGGCCTTTATTCAGGTTTCAATTTTATTTTTTTAGGAGGCCAATTATGGCATTAGATTTTACCGTAAAGGACGTAATCCACAAGATTACGGCAAAGTTTGTACACGCTTTTTTGCCCGACGCGAAAAAGCCGTACTATCTCAAGGCCGTGTTCCAGCCTGAACTGGATGTGGAGGGCGTCGCCAGCAAGGCCGATGTCTACAACATCGAGGCCAAGCCCAAAGTCATCGAGGAAGGCTTTATTGCCGCCTGCGAGCTTATGCTCTACCTCGCCGCCGACGGCTACAAGATCAGGAC
>JAISZQ010000231.1 GCA_031269165.1 Spirochaetaceae bacterium | reverse complement strand
AAATGATGATATGACCGCATGATTTCCCTCCGTGTTTTGGTTCTCAACCTTATTCTACACGCTGGTTCTCTTGCGGTCTATTTCCTCCCCAACTGTTGCACTTGACTTTGTATTTTACCGACTTCCCCCTTTTGCTGGTATTTTGAACAGGCTCTTATCCGCATAATCGGTGGTTAACCCTTATTCCATTCATTTTCCATTTACCATTCTCCATTTTCAATTCGCCCCAAATGCGCGCCCCGTCATTGCGAGCGAGCGGCACATTGCCGAGCGAAGCAATCTAGCGTGAGGGCCTTCTCCGTCTGGATTGCTTCACCCTTCGGGTTCGCAATGACAACTTCATCTCTTATCCGCGAAAATCCGCGTAAGTCTGCGGACCTTTCTTTTGGCCGGGTCTTGAAACGGGCTCAAGGGTATCCTTTTATCGCCGCGATGAAGGCATCGGCGTATTTTTCGGCTTTGACCGCGCCCACGCCGGAAACCATGAGAAACTCGTCCCGTGTTTCGGGCTGTTTGCGGCACATGTCGCGCAACGTCGCATCGGAAAAAACAATGTAGGACGGAACGCCCGCCTCCTTTGCGAGCCGCGTCCTTAAGTCTCTCAACGTGGCAAACAGCATTTCATTGATACGGTCGGTACTATCGGCGGAAGTCTCGGCACGGACCGGGGACACGAGCCCGGCCTTTTCCTCCGGTTTCTCCTTTGCAAGCATCATCGACAGCGGCTTCTTCTCAAAGATGACCTCGCCGGAACGCGCCGTTTTCAAGACGACCGGAAACTCGTTGCCCGAGACGGCGAGATAGCCCTCGTCAACAAGGTAATCGATGATCGTCCGCACCCGCTGGACGTTTGCGCCGGCCATGATGCCGTGGGTGCTCAGTTTGTTGAGCCCCGCCGTTTTGATCTTTTCGTTTTTGCTGCCGCGCAGCACGTCGACAATCATCGACTTGCCGAAACGCCGCCCCATCTGTTCCATGCGATAGACGCAGGAGACGATCTTTTGCGCCTCAATCGTAACATCGACGCTCTCAAACTCGGCGTTGCAGTTGGAACAGTTGCCGCAGTAGTGCGGGGCGCTTTCGCCAAAGTACGCGAGAATCCGAGCGCGAAGGCATTCGTTCGTGGTGGCGTAAAACGTCATCTGTTTGAGCAATTCCAGGTTGTGTTCGATGAGCACCGGGTCCCGCTCCTCGTCTTCATGACTGTTGGCGATGAGGAAGCGGTTCGTGTGCACGTCCTGCGGGCTGTAGAGGAGGATGCACTCGGCGTGTTCCCCATCACGCCCCGCGCGGCCCGCTTCCTGATAGTAACTCTCGATGTTCTTGGGCATCTGGTAATGAATGACGAACGACACGTTGGACTTGTCGATGCCCATGCCGAAGGCGTTGGTCGCCACGATGACGGGCTTCCGGTCATAGATAAAATCGTCCTGATTCGTGTGGCGTTCCCGATCTTCGAGGCCCGCGTGATACCGTGTGGCGTTGAAGCCCCGGCTGTTCAGCGTGTCGCAGATTTCCTCGACGGCTTTACGGGTGGAGCAGTAAATAATCCCGCTCTTCTCGCGGCGGCGTTCCACTATCTCCAGAAGGGTGGCAAGTCTGTTTTTGGGGCGTTGTACCTCGAAGTAAAGATTGGTACGGTTGAAGCCGGTCACGATCGTGTACGGGTCGCGGAGCCGGAGGATTTCGCTCACGTCGTCCCTGACCTTCCCCGTGGCTGTCGCGGTGAAGGCGGCGGTGATCGGTCGCTTGGGGAGGTCCGCGATAAACCCCGTCACCAAGAGGTAACTCGGCCTGAAATCGTGCCCCCACTGGGAGACGCAGTGCGCCTCGTCGATGACAACCATGCGGATGGCTCCGGCAAGACGGCGTATATCGTCCCGCTGCAAGCGTTCCGGCGCGATATAGAGCAACTTGTAATCCCCCTGTCCGGCGCGGAACATCGTCTCGGCATATTCGTCGGGCGCGAGCGAACTGTTGAGAAAGGCCGCCGGAACCGCCGCACTGGAAAGCGCGTTCACCTGATCCTTCATCAGCGAGATGAGCGGCGAGATAACCACCGTTATTCCCTCCATCATCAGTGCCGGCACTTGGTAGCAGATAGACTTCCCCGCCCCCGTCGGCATTACGGCGAGCGTGTCCCTTCCCGCAAGAATCGCATCGATAACCGCCTCCTGTCCGGGCCGGAACGCCGCATACCCGAAATAACGCCTCAAAACCGCGTGCTTGTCCATCTCTCATCACGCTATAGAAAAAACGGCATATAATCAAGGCTCCTTGTGTGCTGGTTGGTAATGTCTTGTTGTGCGATGCTTTGTTGTGCAAGATAGCTTGTCAATACACCGGGAGAGCAATACCGCGTGGCACGCGCTTTTAGGATGGGGACTGTTGAGCAAGCGGCAATCGGCGGGGATGGCCACACCGCAGAGTACGCCTCTGGGCGGGAACTGTTTAGATAGCGTGTCGATATGCCGGGTGAACACCACCTACAGGCGGCTGTGCTATCGGCGCGACGTGCTGTCTCAAGGCGACGTACTGCCGCCTGATGTTGCCGTTTTGGGTAGCACTGCCGCCTTCCGGTGGTGTTCACCCGGCCGGAACGACAATACCACAGAGCACGCCTCTGGGCGGGTACTGTTGAGTAAGCGGCGACCAACGGGGATAACACCACCGCCGAGCACGCCTCTTTGGGCGGGTGCTGTTTAGGGAGCGGCAATCAGCGGGGAGCACCGCGCCAAACAGCACGCCTTCTTTGGGCGGGTACCGTTGAGCGGGCGGCAGTCGGCAGAGATAGCCACACCAAACAGCACGTCTCTGGGCGGGTACTGTTTAGTGGGCAGCAATCGGCAGGGATAGCCACTCCACACAGCACACTTTTGGGCGGGTACTGTTTAGCGGGCGTGTCGATATGCCGGGCGAACACCACCTACAGGCGGCTGTGCTACCAGCGTAACGTGCTATCTCAAGGCGGCGTACTACCGCAGACAGGTACTGGGGTAGCAATGCCGCCTTACGGTGGTGTTCACCCGGCCGGAACGACAATACCGAATAGCACGCCTCCTTTGGGCGGGTACTGTTGAGCAAACAGCAACCAACGGGGACAGCAACACCGCCGAGCACGCCTCCTTTGAGCGGGTACTGTTGAGCGAGCGGCAATCGGTGGGGATAGCAATACCGCAGAATACGCCCTTTGGGACGGGTACTGGATAGGGAGCGGTTGCCGACGGGGATAGCGACACCACAGAGCACGCCTCTTGGGACGGGTACTGTTTAGCGGGCCTCCCCGTCATTGCGAGGCGCGGAGCAACGAAGCAATCCAGCAGGCAACGCGAGTTGCCGCCTCCTCGCAATGACGGGCGGCAATCGGTGGGCATAGCTGGTAATGTTCTAAATTCATTTGAACAAACATACTCTCCCAAAAAACCAGATGTTTATGGTAAGGGCCACAACGATCTTGGCATCCGTTCTGTTTTTGAGAAACGGATGCCTTTCCTCGCTAACCGGGCGCACCAGGTCCTCAGGGACAGATGTTTCCTTTCTATCTTTTGCGTGTTTTTCTTCGTAACTGTCAGAACCTCC
>JAISZQ010000307.1 GCA_031269165.1 Spirochaetaceae bacterium | reverse complement strand
CAGCGTGCCCTTGCCCTCGTCGTCTTTGTCAACGTAGATGAAGCCGTACCGCTTGGACATCTCCCCGGTGGACGCGCTCACGAGGTCGATGCAGCCCCACGGCGTGTAGCCCATAAGATCAACGCCGTCTTCTTCTACAGCCGCCTTCATTGCCTTGATGTGATCGCGCAGGTAGTCGATGCGGTAGTCGTCGTTGACCGAGCCGTCCGCCTCGACCACATCCTTCGCGCCGAGGCCGTTCTCTACGATGAACAGCGGCTTCTGGTAGCGGTCGTAGAGATTGTTCAGCAGTGTCCGCAGTCCCAGCGGGTCAATCTGCCAGCCCCACTCGGATGACTCAAGGTAGGGGTTTTTCACCCCGCCAAAGAGGTTGCCCTCGGCCCCGGCAAGCGCGGGATCACTCGAAGCGGTCATGCTCATGTAGTAACTAAACGAAATGAAGTCAACCGTCCCCTCGCGCAAAATCCGCGCGTCCTCAGGACCCCGCTCAAGCACGATTCGCTCCCTCTCGAAAAGCCGCTCCATGTAGGCGGGATAGGAGCCCCGCGCCTGTACGTCGCTGTAAAAGTAGGTCTTCCGCTCCTCTTTCGTCTTGAGCCAGACATCCTCCGGGCGGCACGAATACGGGTAGATCATCATCGCGGCAATCATGTTGCCGATCTTCGCGCCGGGAATGATCTCGTGGCACGCCTTCACCGCAAGGGCGCTCGCCACCAACTGGTTATGGCTCGCCTGATAGACCGGCTGCCGGTTCTCCGCCGGATTGTCGATAAGCGCGCCTGTACCGAAAAACGGGAAAAACTGCGTCCCGTTAATCTCGTTGAACGTGAGCCAGTACTTCACCTTGTCCTTATACCGCTTGAACAGCACCCGCGCATACCGTTCAAAGAGCGGGATAAGTTCGCGGCTTGCCCAGCCGTTGTACTTTTTCGTGAGCGCGAGCGGCGACTCGTAGTGCGAAATCGTCACCAGCGGCTCGATGCCGTGCTTGCGGCATTCGTCAAAGAGGCTGTCGTAAAAGGCAAGTCCCTTCTCATTCGGCTGCGCGTCATCCCCGTTGGGGAAAATCCGCGACCACGCGATCGAGGTGCGAAACACCTTGAACCCCATCTCGGCAAAGAGCGCGATGTCCTCTTTGTAACGGCGGTAAAAGTCAATCGCCTCGTGAGACGGGAAAAAGCCCTCCGGCTTTTCGATAGTGCGTCGCAAGGCCCTGCTGTCCGCAATCTCCGCCATTCTGCCCTTGCCGCCGCGCATGACATCCGCGCAGGAAAGTCCTTTGCCGTCCTCCCGATACGCGCCCTCCGCCTGATTAGCGGCAATCGCGCCGCCCCATAAAAACCCTTTTGGAAAACTCATGTTCTCCCTCCTCATAAAAAAATATTTCTCAAAGGGGAAATCCCCTTTGGGGAATTAAAAATGGTACATGGAGAATGATGGTAACAGAACGCGCAGTCTCCAAAACACGACATTATCCATGTTCAATGCTCTTATCTATTCGCGCAACGCGCGCAAACGCGCATAAACGCTTGACGTTCCCTGCCTTTCACGGTATCTTTATACACGGAGGAAATTATGGGAACTAAATGGAAATGGAAGCCGGTCCAACCGACCGAGATTAAAGACATTAACATCATCCGCGAAGTGATCGCCCAGATCAGGGAGCCGATACCGCCGGAGGTATATGCGCGGCTTGCGGAGCAGGACAAGAAGCTTATGAAGGCGTGGAAGATCCCCAAGCCGGATTGGGAACAATGAACGCTGCCGTTGTCATTACCAGAGAAAACGGCGACCGTTATTTTCATCTGGAACGACTGACAGCGGATGCTCCGGTGGAGGCATTCCGGTGCACCGTTCCCGAATACGCCGCCTACCTGCGAGAGGAAGCGCTCCGTGCTCAGACCGACCATGTTGCCGTTACGTGGCTCTTGCGGGAGAAAGCAGGCGGGGAGATTACCGCCTATATGTCGCTCGTTGCCGATGGGGTGAAGTTGTCCAACGCCGAAAAAGAGTTGCATAAACTGCACTACCCCTTCAAAACCATTCCCGCCTTGAAAATCGCTAAACTGGCGGCCGCTGAAACATTCCGGCAAAAATACCGGAGTCTGGGTACGTATATGATCTTTCAAGCCGGAACCCTTGCCCGTAACAGTGTCAACCCCTACTGCGCCGCCCGCTTCCTCACTGTGGACGCGGATATTGAGCATGACGCGGGCGTGTTGGCCTTTTATCAAAAAAACGGTTTTGTCCCCAACATCGAGGTTTCCGGCAAACGCCGTAAAACTATCAGCATGAGGCTTGATCTGTACCGCTAACCCGTTCATACTTCTCCCTTATTGACCACTTCTTACCTTTTATCTCTCGCCCCACTCATTGTTCTCGTCATTGCGAGCGAGCCGCTCGGTAGAGCGGGCGAAACAATCCGGCGGGGCTATCTCGTCTGGATTGCTTCGGGCTCCGCCCTCGCAATGACGATGTTACCACGTGCCTCGCAATGACGACGCCCCCTCTGTCATTGCGAGCAGAGCGAAGCAATCCAGGAAGAACGCCTCCGTCTGGATTGCTTCGGGCTCCGTCCTCCTACGCCGCGTCCGCCTTGCCGCTACGGCGGGTGGTGTTGCTGAAGGGCGCGACGCTGAGACCACCGCTTGCTGTTTTTGCTTTGCCCGCTTCGACGTATGACATATTATTAAGCTCGGTTACCGTAAACTTCCCGTCTTTGTAAACAACTTTGGTAACGCTCGCGTTCTCAAGTTCCCCGCCTTTGGGCTGTTCAGTGGTCCAATCGGAAATCATTGCCAGAATCGAGATTCCGTGGGCAACGACCAGAATGTTTCCGCCGCCTTTTTCGGCATACTCCTCGGCCAGTTGGATAAGCTGATTCCGCATCCTTGTCTTGACCGTATCGTAATCCTCAGCCAAGCCTGTGGTGTCTATCGCTTTGACGGCGCCCAGCATATCGGAGATGGTATAACGCCCCGCCGTCCATGCCGCAAATATGGCTTGGTAGGCTTCCTCGACCGTATTTCCCAGCCCAAGATGGATGCCGGCGTTGCCCCACATATTTTCGTCCGTATCTCCTTCGAACAAACCGAAACCACTCTCACGGAAGTTTTTGGTTTCCCGCAGCGCAAGGCCGGCGTTGCCGCTGTTCTCCAGCACCAAATGCGCCGTCTCCCGCGCCCGTCCCGAATCACTGGACCACGCGGCATTAAACGTTATCCCCTGCGCTTTAATCCCCCTGCCGAGTTGCTCGGCGACTTCAACCCCCGGAGGCGTAAGCGGCGTGTCCGACCAGCCTTGAGCCCGGTGTACCGTGTTGAACATCGTCCGGCCGTGGCGGGTTACGTAAAACGTAACCGAACCGTCATCGCTGGGCACCCAGCCGCTTTTTGAAGATACCGACGCGCAACCGGCAATCAGCACGACCCCGACTACTGCGGCAAAGAAAACCGCAACCATCTTTTGCATAACTGTCTTTTTCATAAAAAACTCCTTCATATTCATAAAAAACTCCTTCCATAAAAATAAATAACAACCTTAATCACAACACACAACCAATCCGCCGATCGGGGGCCGTTCTCCATCAGATCGGAGCAGTACCGCTCACGTCTTACCGCGACCCGCGCGAACCTATGCCCGCCTTCTTCGCCACGGCTGTTTCTCTGGATTGCTTCGTCGTCGGCAACCTGCCACCTCCACGCAATGACGGGTGCTCTTATCTTTTATCTACTCAACGTAGAGAATCAAATCGCCCACGGCGCAATCCCCGGTTTTCGCTTGGGTGATGACCGTGTAATCGCCTGTGTTGGTGATGACGACCTGCGTCTCGAGGTTGAACCCGGCCCGCGCGATGATGTCTTTGTCGTATTCCAGAATGAGTTGGCCCGCTTTGACCGCCTCGGCATCTTTCACGTGGGGCGTAAAGCCCTTGCCGCCCAGTTTCACCGTGTCGATGCCGCAGTGGATGAGTGTTTCCACGCCATCGTGGGACTTGATGTTGATCGCGTGCTTCGTGTCGAAGACCATCTCGACCGTTCCGTCAAAGGGCGCATATATCTTGCCGCCCAGCGGCATAAAACAAACGCCTTTGCCGACCGCTTCCTGCTGGTGGGCGGGGTCGGCGGACTGGGTAATCGGCAGAACGCGGCCCTTTACCGGGGCGAAAACCTTTTTCGCTTTGGTGGTGTTCACTTTGGACGTGTCGATGACGACCGCCGCCGCATCCGTCCGCATTTCCGCCTCGTCTGGCTTGTAGGTTGCCGCAACAAGGAACATCGTAACCAGAGTCGCCACAGTAATGGAAATTACCCCGATGAGGAAGTTCGCCACGCTGCCCGCGAAACCGGGGATGAACATACTGGGAAATGCGAAGATGCCCATCGCGCCCGGCAGGGCGGCAAAGCCGTGGCCGTCCGAGATAAAGTTCGCCGCGAATTCCGCGAGACCGCTGAATATTGACGCGACAACGCACGCCTGAAAGAACGGTTTTTTCTTGGGCAGCGTAAAGCCGTAAATGATCGGCTCGGTAATGCCAAATATTCCCCCGATGCCCGCGGCAATTGCGGCGGACTTCCGTTCCATGTTCTTGACCTTGAGTGCCATGCCGAAAACCGCGCCGGTCATGGCGAAGGGAGCCGGGTGAACCGCTCCAACCAGCACCGACACTCCCGCGCCCCAGACCGGGTTCATGGTCGCGTACTCGGCAATGGCGATAGGCAAAACGGCCCAATGGAGACCGAAAATGACCAGCACTTGCCAAAAGAAGCCGAGGATTACGCCCAGTACAATCGGCCCGACCCACTGGACATTGGAGATGCTCTGAACCCCAAGCTGGATACCCAACCCGGCGATACCGAATACCGGTCCCACGACAAGAAAGGTAGCCGGAATCATGATAAGCAGCGTAAAGAAGGGCGCGAGAAAGTTTTTGACTGCCGAAGGGAGGGAATTACGGAAGTGTTTGTACAGCTTGGCCGCGCACCAAACCGAAATGATCGATGGAAGAACGGTGCCGCTATACTGTACCAGTACAAGAATATCGAGCCCTAGAAACTTGTGTACGCCCCACGGCCCGAAGGGATACTGGGCTACGATGTCCGGGTAGACCAGTGCCGCGCCAATCACCATACCGAGAATCGGATCAAGTTTGAACTTTTGCGCCGAAGTATAGGCGACCAGAATGGGCAGGAAGTATATGAGCGCGTCTCCTGCCGCATAAATCACCGTGTAGGACATATCGCCGGACGCGGCCCATGCGGGGAAAACTTGCGTCAAAACCGCAATAAGACCCTTGACCATACCGATGCCCATCAATGCCGGAAGAATCGGGGTAAACACGCCGGAAATCGTCCCAATCAGCATATTACCGATGGATTGCTTCTCTAGGGAGGCCCCCCCCCCCTCCAACGGTATCGGTGAGAACACCCCGTTTCCCTAGCTCTTCGAAGACCTCGTGCACATCGTTCCCGATGACCACTTGGTACAAGCCGCCCGCCTTGACCACGCTCACCACGTCCGCAGTTTCCCTCACCGCGTCGTCGTTTGCCCTCGCGCTATCAACCAGCGTGAACCGGAGGCGCGTCGCGCAATGCACGAGGCTCCTCACGTTCTCCTTGCCGCCCACGCCGTCCAATACGCCCTGGGCTGTCTTTCCAAAATCCTTTGCCATTTTCATACCCCTCAAATTTATATTTACGTCCCGGTTGCCCGGTCCGCAGTTTCCCCAAACAGGACCCCTATCTCCCAACGGGGATAGACAAGGCGGGCCTCAGCGAAGAAAACAGTATTACTGTGTTCGTGAATATTCGTCATCCACACTACCCGTTTTGTCCATGTTCATAAACAGGTAATGCCCAGTATTGCGCCGGTAACAATCCTACGTTCATAGTATCGCCCGACTTTCTCGGCTTGTCAAGAGAAATTTTCATTTTTGGGCGTTTTTTTGACGATTTTTCGCACTTTTTTTCGGAATGTTCTATTGTGGAGGCATTCCCCGTCTGGATTGCTTCACCAACGGCAACTGTGTTGCCGCGGGCTCGCAATGACGGACCCGCCCCGTTATTCTTCGTCACTGCCGTGCAAGCCCCTCGTCATTGCGAGCGGAGCGAAGCAATCCAGCGGATGACCATCTTGTCTGGATTGCTTCGCCGCTAACGGCAACCATGTTGCCGCCGTCTCGCAATGACAGGCCCGTTCGAGGAGACTGCCGCCCGTCATTGCGAGGGCGGAGCCCGAAGCAATCCAGCAGGGATCCCGTCTGGATTGCTTCACCAGCGGCAACTATGTTGCCGCTGGTTCGCAATGACACCCTCCACTGTGATCCGGGGGCGTTGCGGGGGGCCTACAACCATCAACGTCCTGTTTCGGGTTTCCGGCCGGGGCGTACTCGGTAATGCGTCCATCCATGGACGCTTGGGGTACGCCCACAAAACCATGCACCGCATGGTTTTGTCCCCGTAGTGGGGGATAGCAGAAGCCAGCGCAAAACCGCGCCGCGCAAAGTGCGGCGCGGTTTTGCGCTGGCTGGAGCGAAGGGGGAGACTTCCCCCTCTTTATATTTTTTGAGTAGAAGCACTATAAGGTTTTTGTTGGTGCGGGTCAAAGGCCG
>JAISZQ010000254.1 GCA_031269165.1 Spirochaetaceae bacterium | reverse complement strand
TGCTTGGAATTGGTAATTTGCCGGAAACCCCACTCCCAACTGGAAAGCATAACCGCGCCTTTTTTCTCAACTTCGGGCTTTGCCCACTCTTTGAACGGGCCGTCAAGTATCTTGTCCATATGCTCATAGCCGGTCGTTGAAAAAGGAATAGCCACCGCGTCAAACAGCGGAACGTGTTTGGCAATCTGATCCTGCCCGGAAAGGGTCATGTCAAGGGTCCCCATCAACACCTGTTCAAGGATCTGCGGCGGCCCACCGAGTACGTTGTTCGGATAAATGATAATCTTCACCGCGCCGTTTGTCCGTTTTTCTACGTTTTCGGCAAACTGTTTGGCGGCCGTCTGTGCCGCGCTGTCTTCAGCCCCAAAATGGGCGAGCTTCAACTCGCGGGTTTTTCCCTGCGCTCCACCCGCAAACAACGGAAGGGTCGTCATAGACAATAAAACAACCCCCATAGCCGCGAACCAAAACCCTTTGTTCGTCTTCATACTTTGCTCCTCCATAAGTCATGTCTGAAATTTGGTAGACAAAATCGAATACGCTCTATTATTATTTTATTCTTTTTGTACTACCTACACGACATTTCTCTATTATAAGCGTCTTTGCAGAAGCTGTCAAGCATTTTAAGCAAAAAAGTGAAAAAATGTAAGTTTCCCCGAAAGGTGACCCAAAGCGGCCTGTAATAATCGGAGAAATACGTCTCTATTTCTTGTTGATAGGAATCGGGGTATCCCATCCGGTACGGCGGCAACGCTACAGGTTTTCCTCATCCCCTTCCTCCCGGCGACCCCAGTAAATGAAGCAAAAACCTACAAGCGCAACAGGCGACTACAAATCTTTGCCCAAAGCCCCCCGGTATTGGAGAAGTCCCAGTTTGTCCAGCCGTTCTTGATGAACGGAAAGCCGCCGGGAAAAATCGTCAAAATCTTTGACTTCCGGGGGCGTCCAGAGCGCTTCCGCAAGGGCGCATATCCGGGGAAAGACCATGTATTCAGCGATTTTCCCCGCAGAGATGAGATCGGACCAGAGATTACCCTGACCGCCCATAATTGCGGCCGCCGCTTCGCCGAGCACGGGAAAAGCGCAAGCACTCAAAAATAATAAAAAATTTTCGAAAATTTATACCGTTTCTATTGACAAGTTTTCGAAAATAATATATAATAATCGTAACAAATTTATCTCTATTGGAGGAAGCAAATGAAAATGAAACGAAGATTTGGCGTGGTTCCCGTACTGCTCTTTGCCGTATTGGGATCTCTATGGGCGGGCGGTCAGAAAGCGGCGAGCTCAGGCGGCATTCAGCTGACGATTTGGCAGTTGAATAACAAGCAGACGGCGTTGGATGTCATAACCAAGGAGTTCAATGCCGCGAACCCCGGGATCACGGTTACCGCCGCGTATTACGATACCGACGGTATCAAGGATGCCAGCAAGGTGGCGGCGTCTTCCAAGACGTTGCCGGACATGTGGTTCAACTGGGGCGGCAGCCTGGGCGGTTTTTATGCTGAAAACGGTCTCACCTACGATCTCACTGCTTACGCTGCGGCAAACAACTGGAAGAACACATTCAGTCCCGGGGCACTGAACCTCTGTACGTTGTCCGGAAAACTTTCAGGCTATCCTATCAGTTACAATGTCCTTGACGTCTATTACCGCAAGGACATATTCGAAAAGTACAACCTGAAAGTGCCCACTACGTTTGAGGAGTTTGAGCAGGTATGCGCCACATTAAAACAGAACGGCATCACCCCCATCTCTACCGCCGGACTTTACGGCTGGCACGTGATGCGTTTTGTCGAACTGTTGATCGAGCACTATGCTGGTGCCGAACTCCACGACAGGCTGAATACCTTTCAAACCAGCTTTAACAACAATGCGGTGATTCAGGCTCTGACGAAGTACAAAGAATTCTGCGACAAGGGCTATTTCCCCACCGGTTTTGTTACCGCCGATCCCAATAATACCCACATGGAGGTATTTTCCGGCAGGGCGGCTATGGACATTCAGGGCCAATGGTACGACGGCAACATCATTCGGGAAAAGCAGGATATGAGCAAATTCGGAACCTTTGCCTTCCCTTCGGGAGGGACAAACCGGTTGTCCGCATTCGCCGAGATGATCCAGCTTAACGCGAGCCTCAGTCCCGAAAAACTGGACGCTTGCATCAAATTCCTGGATTTTTACTTCAGCAAGAACAGCATAACCCGCTTCGGCGAGTACTTTAACTTGCCACTGCCCCGGCTTGATTCCGAAATGCCCGCAGACCAGCCCAATGTCGCGGTCATGCTTGCCGCGAGCAACAAGAACGGCACGTTTACGATTACCGATCAGGCTTTCCCCACGGAGATAGCCGATGAGCTGTTCCGGGTTCAGGACGGGATTGCCAACAATCAGATAACGCCGAGAGACGGAGCCGCGAGAATTCAGGCGGCAATCGAAGCCTATCAGAAAAAGTAATGAGACGCTGTTTCAAAACCTCACGTTTTGAAACAGGCTCCAGTTTCCGTCATTACGTGAACGGGGGGTTGCGGCGGTTTTTCGGTTCTATAACGGAGAATCGCATCACGCCCCCTGTTTTTTGGAGAAAATATGGAACGCAAAAAGGCAAACATCACCGCATGGTTGTTTTTAGTACCTGCGGGCGTCATCTACCTTTCCGTCGTGATGATTCCGGTCGTGTATTCTTTGGTCATCAGCCTGTTCAAATGGAACGGCATCGCGGCGATGGAATTTGTGGGCTTGAACAACTTCGTTACCCTTTTTCAGGATTCCATTTTCACCAAGGCAATGTTGAACAATCTGATATGGATTGTCCTCTCCCTCTTTGTTACCCTGTCGGCTTCTCTGGGGCTTGCGGTTATGCTCAATAAACCCTTTGCGGGCCGAACTTTTTTTCGGGGTTTCTTTTATTTTCCCGCAGTCATCGCGTCTATCGCGGTCGCCATCATCTGGCGCTGGATATACAACCCCAGTTATGGGTTCATCAATCAATTGTTCAAAATACTGGGAAGCGATTTTCAACAGAGTTGGATTTCCAGTCCCACGGCGAGTCTCTACGCAATATTCTTTGCTTCCCTGTGGCAGTCTGTCGGACAGCCCATGATTTTCTTTCTCGCCGGACTCCAAACGGTGCCCGAAGACGTGCTGGAAGCCGCTACCATTGACGGGGCGGGTAGTGTTTACCGATTTTTCGCGGTCACCATCCCCATGATGAAAGAAACCTTTGTCATCGTCATAGCGAATTTGATCGTCGGGGCCATGAAGGTCTTTGATGTGGTAATGGGCCTTACCGCCGGGGGGCCGAATAACGCGACACAGATGATGTCCACGTATATGTACTCCCAGACCTTTCGGTACAACAATGTCGGATACGGTACGGCTGTCGCGATCCTCATGGTCGTCTTTATGATGGTCGTGATCGTGCCCTATATCTCTTTTACCGCGCGGAAGGATTAAGAAGGAGGAAAATCATGCGGGCAAAAACAATCATACAAGCACAACATACCAAGCAGTTGAGAAAGACCGCGCTGTACCTCATTCTTATCGCTCTGGTTTTGGTATGGGCGGCCCCTATCTACACCCTGATAGCGACAGCGATAAAAGGCAAACAAGATTTTTATAATAACGCCAGCCTGTTTAGTTTGCCCGCAAGCGTCGCCTGGGGCAACTTTGCCGATGCCTTTATCAAGGGCAGACTTTTTGCCTATATGCGCAACGATCTGCTGATCTGCTGTTTGAAGGTGCCGCTGGGCATACTGGTAGAGGCTTTGGCGGCCTTTGCCCTGACCCGGCTCGACATCAAGCATAAAACCGGGCTTTTTGTTTTCTTTATTATCGGGATGATGCTTCCTTTTCAGGCTGCCCTCGTACCGATCAACATCGTGTATTCACGGCTCAACCTGCTGAATACCTATGCCGGATTGTTTTATGTGTATATAGGATTCGGCATTTCCTACGGGATTTTGGTGCTTCGGGGATTTTTCCGTACCATTCCCAAAGAAATGGATGAGGCGGCTATAATCGACGGCTGTACCAAGTTGCAACTTTTCTGGAAAATCATTATTCCTGTCGCAAAGCCCGCCATAGCCACACTGGTTATTACCGATTTCCTTGCCACATGGAACGAGTATCTTCTGGCGATGGTTATCATAAACGACAATGCCAAGAAAACGGTTCCCGTCGGCCTTATGACGTTTGTCGGCGAACACGGGACCGATTACGGACTGCTCTGCGCCGGTGTGCTTATTTCTCTTTTGCCCGTATTGGCGGTCTATTTGCTATTCCAGCGGCACTTTGTGGAAGGCATGGCCGGCGCGGTAAAACAATAATACGGTACTTAAAAAATCTTCGTAACTATTTAGTTGGGGGAAGTCTCCCCCTTCGCTCCAGACACGCACTCCGGTCGATGCGTCCACGCCTAAAGGCACGTCCGCACCTCCCTCCGTTTGGTCTTCCGCTATCCCCCTCTACGGGGGTTTACCACCCCCGTAACGCCCCCGGATCACGGCGAGGAAAAATCTCGTGAGGTTTTGAAACAGCCTCAGCCCGCTAGGAGTTTGTGGGGCTTAGCCCCTAAAATCAAATATTTTTGCAATTTATTGCAAAAATATACTCTGCAAACTCCCAAAGGAGCGTCGAAATGCGCGAAATCACGCATTTCTTTATGCAAATTACGCAAAGTCCCACAGGCTCCTAGGCGACTACTGGTCTTTACCCAAAGCCCCCCGGTATTGGAGAAGCCCCAGTTTATCCAGCCGTTCTTGATGAACGGGAAGCCGCCGGGAAAAATCGTCAAAATCTTTGACTTCCGGGGGCGTCCAGAGGGCTTCCGCAAGGGCGCATATCCGGGGAAAGACCATGTATTCGGCGATTTTCCCCGCATAGATGAGCTCGGACCAGAGATTGCCCTGACCGCCCATAATTGCCGCTTCGCATGAGGTTTCCCGTACCGGGTCCATTGAATAGGCGGCGTAAACCGTGGAAAGCCTTGCCTGCCCCGGTTCTTCGGGATCTTCGGTATGGCGGAAATCCAGGTAACAGCCCTCGGTCTCAGGGGTCATAATCACCCGGTGTCCCCGTTCGCTTGCTTGGATTCCGCCCTTGGTGCCCCGCCAGGACATGACGACAACCGATGGGGGCAATGGGTACTGTTCCGTATCTTCCATTACCTCGTCCCAGCCGATGGCGGTTTTCCCGCGTTCCTCAAGCATACGGGTAAGTTTTACGGTGATCCAGCTTTGCAGTTCCTTGGGGCTTTTGAGGCCGGTTTCCTCAAGGCGCTTTTGGCATTTGGGACAGGCTTCCCAACGCTGAAACCGCACTTCATCCCCGCCTATATGTACGTAGGAGGAAGGGAAAAGCCCGGAGAGGGTATCGAAAACCGAGGCGGCAAGATGGAATAGGCCGTCGTTTCCCGCGCAGAGTACATCCTCAAAAATGCCGAACCGGTCTTCAACCTGATAAGGGCCACCTGAACAACCCAACCCCGGATAGGCGGCTAGGATCGCGCTCGCGTGGCCGGGGAGGTCAACTTCGGGGACAACGTCTATCTGCCGGTCCGCAGCCCAGGCAACCACTTCCCGAATATCGTCTTCGGTATAAAAGCCCCCGCTATAACGTCCCCTGCGCCGATGTTCCAGCCGTCTTGAACCTATTTCGGTGAGGAGCGGGTAGGCCGCCACGGGCAGCCGCCAGCCCTGATCATCCGTAAGATGCCAGTGAAAAACATTGATGTGGTGTAGCGAGAGGGCGTCGATAAGCCGTTTGATAAACGGAACCGTATAAAAATGCCGGGAAGTATCCAGCATAAAACCCCTCCAGGGGAAACGGGGATGATCTTCGATGTCCGCGCAGGGCAGCGAGAACCCGTCGCCCGTATATTCCGACAGTATCCATTGGCGCAGGGTTTGTAGGCCGTGATAGGCGCCCTTTTCCGAAGCCGCGTTAAGGCTGATGGCTTCCGGGGCAATCCTGATCCGGTAGGCTTCGGGTTCCCCGTCCGGCACTTTTGTGCAGACGATCCGCTTTCCTTCGCCCCCCGTCGGATCCCCGGCCCGTACATCTTGGACAAGTTGCTCTTTTACGACGCCCGCCACCCGGCGAAAACACGGGTCCCCGCCTATCTCTGGAAGGCCCGTACACTGAAATGTCCCTTCTCGGTACCGGATTGATGCCGGCCTGGGGATGCTCCGTAGTTCTTTCAACATATCTGGTTATAATAGCCGATATGCTGAATGAAGGGATAGCCCCAAACCAGTAGCCCGGTTAATAAGAGGTGAGGGTGTCATTGCGAGCCGCGAAGCGGCGAAGCAATCCAGACGGAGAAGGCCGTCACTCTGGATTGCTTCGCTTCGCTCGCAATGACCACCTGCCGTGGAGGCCCTTGGGCGGGTTGTGGCATGAACGCCCCTCGGCCCCCATTCTGGGGGAGAATGCCCCTCGACTGGATTGCCGCGCTTCGCTCGCAATGACAAGGGGTGACGGACGCAATGATGGGCGGGCGACGGACGCAGTGACGGGGGCGTGGCCCTCGCAATGACGGAAACCATCGTCATTGCGAGCCGCGAAGCGGCGAAGCAATCCAGCCGGGGAAGGCCGTCACCCTGGATTGCTTCGCTTCGCTCGCAATGACGCGGTTCGCTCGGCAATGCGCGGCCCGCTCGCAATGACGGGGAGCGTTGTCATTGCGAGCCGCGAAGCGGCGAAGCAATCCAGCCGGGGAAGGCCGTCACCCTGGATTGCTTTGCTTCGCTCGCAATGACGCGGTTCGCTCGGCAATGCGCGGCCCGCTCGCAATGACGGGGAGCGTTGTCATTGCGAGCCGCGAAGCGGCGAAGCAATCCAGCCGGGGAGGGCTTTCACCCTGGATTGCTTCGCTTCGCTCGCAATGACGGACGGCCCGCTCGCAATGACAAGACTCGCTCGGCAATGTGCCGCCCGTTCGCAATGACGGGCGGATTAAATCCGGGTGAAATCCGCGTTATCCGCGGTTAAGAATACGTATAATCCCTATTCGCGCCCGCCCTCTTGACAATAATTTCCGTTTCGTGTTATACCTCTTTCCGGCACGGTTCATGGGGACCGCGCCCAGATTTATGACAAGTTGGTGTTTAATGCAAAACGTGAACATAGCGAGAAAAGGGACTAAAAGGGGTGTTCAAGGCCGTCTCAGGGCCATTTCAAGGGATTTTACGGGGGTGTTTTCCCAAAAATGCCCTCCCCCCCCCCTCGACGCTAGTAGACCCTTCCGGCTTCCCCTCTTCCCTTCTTTTCTAGGCAGCCGCATCTCCCCCTCGCCCGTCATCTCACCCAGACTTCCTTCCGGTTTCAATTTTATTTTTATAGGAGGTCCATTATGGCAACCATTTTGAATGACGTTACCGACGTGCTCCACAAGATCCGGGTAAAACTCTACCCCAACTATCTGGAGCACAAAATTCCGGGCAAGTACCTGGCCCGAACCGACAGCGAGGCGACCGTTACTATCGAACAGATATGCATGTCCGCCAAGAACCGGGGCGGCTACACGGGCGACCTCGACGACATGATCAAGCATGTCCACCGCTTTCTGCACGAGGCGGTCTACCTGCTCTGCGA
>JAISZQ010000174.1 GCA_031269165.1 Spirochaetaceae bacterium | reverse complement strand
TGTTGCGGGCGAGCTCGCTTTCCGAAATGCCACACCTTGATTCCGCCGAGATACGGGGGCGTTGCGGGGGGCTCCCTACAGTCCTCAACATCCTGTTTCGGACTTCCGGGCCGGGGCGTACTCAGTCCTGCGTCCGTCCGTGGACGCTTGGGGTACGCCCACAAAACCATGCACCGCATGGTTTTGTCCCCGCAGAGGGGGATAGCGTAAGAATTGCTCCGGGCCGTAGGCCCTTCACAATTCTTTTAGGAGTTTTGCGTAGCAAAACTCCACCGAGATAAATGGAGCAAGTCTGGAGCGAAGGGGGAGACTTCCCCCTCTTTGGGTATTCTTAAGGAGAACGACTATAAAACGCCTGCAATGCTTAAAAAGCACGAACCGCTCGAACGTTTTTAGTCCAATCGGTCTGCCGGAATCACGGAACCGCCCATCTGCAAGTCACCGAGAGCCTTGGGACGCTTCATGTTTCGCGGTAGTGCTGTTCTTTCTTGTGCGCGATCTCCATGCGGCGGAGTTTCTTCATCTTGAGGACGGCGGCGGTGGTGAGGGGGATGAGGGCCAGTGCCCAGGCGAGCGGGCTGGAAAACGAGATGCCGGCAAAGCCCCACACCGCGCCGAGGAGGATAGCGGCAGCGGTACGGCCGACCAGTTCCAAGATTCCGGCGAGTGTCGCGACGACGGTGTCGCCCAAGCCCTGCAAGCTGTACCGCGAGATGAAAAGCCACGCGAGGAGGGGATAGCACACGCCGTTGATCTTCAGGTAGGTGTGGGAAAGCGCGATGGCTTCCGCTTCGTTGCCGAGAAAGAGGGCGGCCAGGTGGTTGCCAAAGAAGAAGTAGATCACGGCCATAAGCGCGGAAAAGCCGACGGAAACGGCGGCGGCCTCGGTTACGCCTTTGATGATACGCGCGTATTTCTTCGCGCCAAAGTTCTGGGCGGCGTAGGTCGTCATAGCGAGGCCCAGCGAGTTGATCGGCATCGAGGCGATCATGTCGATCTTTTGCGAGGTGGTGAACGCCGCGACCGCCGTTGTGCCAATGTTGTTGAGCGCATAGGTTACCGCCACCGCGCCGATGGCGATGATGCTCATCTGGAAGCCGACGGGAAGGGCAATCTTCGCGTGAACAACGATTTCTTTTCCGGTAGGCCAGTCTTTTTTTTGCAGTTTGAGGACGGTGAGTTTCTTCGTGATAACCGGAATACAGGCAAGCCCCGAAAGCAGTTGCGCGATGACGGTCGCGTAGGCCGCCCCCTCGACACCGGTATGGAACACCAGAATAAAGACATAATCAAGGACGATGTTGATAATACACGCGACAACAAGGAATATGAGCGGCGTGGTGGAATCGCCGACCGCCCGCATCGCGTTTGACACGAGATTGAACAGGGTAATCGCCGGCATCCCCGCAAAGATGATGATGATGTAACGGTACGCGTCGTCAAATAGGTCAGGCGGTGTGTTGAGGAAACGCAGGAGAAAGCCTGAGCAGGTTATGCTGACGATCATCAGCACGATGGTAACGATGACGGCCAGCACGATGCCTGCTGCAAAACTGCGCCTCACCCCGGCGAGGTCGTTCGCGCCGTACTGTTGTGAGGTGAGGATGCTCGCACCGGTCGAAAACCCGAAGATAAAGCCGATGACAAGGAAGTTGATGCTGCCCGTACAGCCGACGGCGGCGAGTGCCTGCATACCAATCGTGTTGCCAACGATGTAGGTGTCCGCCATGCTGTAGAACTGTTGGAAAAGGTTCCCCACGATGAGCGGCAGAGAGAAAGCGAGAATCGTGAGGAGCGGATTGCCGTGCGTTAAGTTTTTGGTCATGTATAAAGATGTGCTTTTGCCGCTTTCCTTTTGGCGCAGAAGGCGCGGAAAGACGCAAGGGTGCGGTTGACGAGGGCGTCCTTGTCGATACCGGCTTCGCGGATGACGGCAAGCGCCGTTTTCACGTTGCCCACGTCGTTTGCGATATGCGCGTCGCTGCCGCAGGTGACCTGTGCCCCATATTTCTTGCAGAGCGCGGCGACTTCCCGGCACGTTGTGGCGGAACCGGTTCGGACCCGAAACGAGCTGTCGTTGATCTCGAGTGTCTTTCCGGCCCGTACCGCCGCCTTCACCACCGCCTCGAAATCGGCGGGAAACGCGGGGTTCCCCGGATGGGAAATGCCGTCGACCAGCGGATTTTCGATCGCTGCGATGAGCGCGCGCGTGTTTATCTCGGCCGATTGGCTCTCAAAACACTGTTCGTGGAGGCCCGCCATCACAAAATGGAGCCGCTCGATATAGGTCTTGTCCAGATCGACGTGCCCCGCCGTGTCCATGATGTTGAGCTCCGCCCCGTGAAAAACGAAGACGCCGCGCATCTTTTCGGGCAGCACCTTCAGGTTGCCGAAATAGTAACGGTGCGGAGCGCCTTGCAATTCAGGGCCGTGTTCCGTGATGACAAAGCCCTTCAGCCTCCGCCGCCGCGCCCCACGGGCGAGCTCGTCGATGGTCGAGTAGGCGTGAACCGACGCGATAGAATGAGTATGGGTATCTACTTCAATGTTCATAGTATTTCTCAAAGCCTTTTGACAGGCTCGGCTTGTTTCAAAACAGGCTTGCCTAACAGGCTAGCCTGTCAAAATAGGCCGGCCTGGCAAAACTCGGTTGTCCAAGGTTGTTCCCGTTTTGGGACACCGTGAGTATATCAGAAAAACGATTCTTTCGTAAACCTCAAGGATAAACGCGCGGGGATTCTTTATGAGCCAATCCCACGCCCCGATATGAGCCAGTATCGGCCATCGATACGAGCCTAATCGGGGTCACCAGACCAGCCCAGACGGGGCAGCCCGTCATTGCGTCTGTTACCCCTTGTCATTGCGAGCGAAGCGAAGCAATCTAGGGGGAACGTCCTCCATCTGGATTGCTTCGGGCTACGCCCTCGCAATGACGGTGGCCGCCCAGTCCAGACGGGGTCGCCCGTCTAGCCTAATCGGGGGTCGCCAACTAGCCTAGTCGGGGGTTACCGAACTAGCCTAGCCGGGGGTCGCGTGATTAGCCTAGACAGGGATCGCCAACTAGCCTAAGCAGGGACCTCCTGCCGAGCCCAGACGGGGTTGCCCGTCTAGCCCAGACAGGGCAGCCCGTCCAGTCCAGACGGGATTGCCCATCATTGCGTCCGTTACCCCTCGTCATTGCGAGCGGAGCAAAGCAATCCAGGGAGAACGCCCTGTCTGGATTGCTTCGTTGCTTCGCGCCTCGCAATGACGATACCCGCCGTCATCCAATCCGCGTTATGGTCACTTTCCATGTTTTGTCGCCTGCTTCAATCGCCGTCATGCCGGGGGTTTGTTCCCAGGCGGACTCGGCGGCGAGGGTTTCGGAGCAGATGAGGGTCTTGAAGTCGTCCCAGGCGGCCTGTAAGTCGGGGGTACCGTGGACGGTGAGGCGGATGCGGTCGGTGACGGCGAAACCGCTTTCTTTGCGGAGGTTCTGCACGCCCCGGATGAGGTCGCGGGCATCGCCTTCCCGGACGAGAGCGGGGGTGAGCTCGGTGTCGAGGCCGACGGTGAGGCTGCCTTCGTTCAAGACTTTGAGGCGGGCTTTTTCGATGCGGCGGATGTCGAGTTTGTCCTTCGTGAGGGTGATTGTTTTTTCGGCAACCTCGATGACGATGGGCTGGTCGTCGAGGAGGCGGCTTATAGCGGCGGCGGGGAGGCGGGCGATTTCCTCGGCGGCGGCTTTCATGTCCTTGCCCAGTTCTTTGCCGAGGACGCGGAAGTTTGCCCGTGCCTCATAGTCGACGAGGGCGGATTCGTCGTCGCTTAAACGCGCCTCTTTCACGTTGAGTTCTTCGCGGATGACGGCGGCCATTTCCGTCTCCTTAAGCGCGGCCCGTTCGCGGGGATCGCGGGTGACAAGGGTGACGGAGGCGAGGGGCTGGCGGTTCTTCAGGTTGTACTGGGAACGGAGCGCGCGGCCAAGCACCACGGCTTTTTGCGCGACGGCCATCTTGAACTCAAGGTCGGCATCGATGCGGGCGGCTTCCGGTTCGGGGAAGTCGCAGAGGTGGACGGATTCCGGCTCGTCATCACTGCGGAGGTTTTGCCAGATTGCCTCGGTGATGAAGGGCATGAAGGGACAGGCCACCTTGATGAGGGTCTTCAACGCGGCAAGGAGGGCGGCGTAGGCTTCGATCTTGTCGGCGTCGTTTTCGCTGCGCCAGAAACGGCGGCGGCTACGGCGGATGTACCAGTTGTTGAGGTTGTCGATGAAGGTAAGGATGGGGTCAACGGCCCGCGAGAGGTCGTAGGCGTCGAGGGCCGTCCGCACGTCTTGCACGAGGGTCTGGGCCGCCGAGAGTATCCACGTGTCGAGGGGGTTGGCCGGGGCACGGGGCGGGGCAGCGGGCGTGACGTTGTCGATGTTCGCGTAGGTGACGAAAAAACTGTAGGCGTTCCAGAGCGGGATGATGATGCTTTTCAGGACTTCGGCGACGCCTTCATCGGAATAGCGGAGGTCGGAGGCTTCCACGACGGCGCTGTGCACGAGGAAGAGGCGCAGGGCGTCCGCCCCAAATTTGTTGACGACCTCCATCGGGTCGGTGTAGTTGCGGAGGCTCTTCGACATCTTCTTGCCGTCCGAGGCGAGGACGAGCCCTGAGACAACGCAGTTCTTGAACGCGGGACGTTTGAACAAGGCGGCGGCGAGGACGGTGAGGGTGTAGAACCAGCCGCGTGTCTGGTCGAGGCCCTCGTTGATGAAGTCGGCGGGGAAGTGGTCTTCAAAGAACGTTTTGTTCTCAAAAGGATAGTGGCTCTGGGCATAGGGCATCGCGCCTGACTCAAACCAGCAGTCGAGGACTTCAGGGGTGCGCCGCATGATGCCGCCGCACTCGCAGGGGATCGTCACTTCATCGACAAACTGTTTGTGAAGGTCGGTAAGCTCGACGCCGGAACGTTCTTTTAGCTCGGCGCGGCTCCCGATGCAGATGGTCTTGCCGCAGTCGGGGCATTTCCAGATGGGGAGCGGGTTCCCCCAGTAGCGGTTCCGGCTGATGGCCCAGTCGCGCGCGCCTTCGAGCCATTTCCCGAAACGGCCGTCTTTGATGTGGCCGGGCACCCAGTAGATCTGCTGGTTCGCGTCGATCATGTCTTGCTTGATTTTCTGCACGTCGACAAACCACGAGCTCACGGCCCGGTAGATGAGGGGGCTGCCGCACCGCCAGCAGTGCGGGTAGGCGTGGAGTATCTGGGTGCGCCGGACGAGTTTGCCTTCGGCCTTGAGGCGGTCGATGATGTCCTTGTCGCAGTCTTTGACGAAACGGCCCGCATAGTCGGGGACGTCGCCGGTGAACTTGCACTCGGCGTCTATCGGGCAGATGGACGGGATGCCTGATCCTTTGAGGACGCGGTTGTCGTCTTCGCCAAAGCCGGGCGCGGTGTGGACGATGCCGGTACCGTCCTCGGTGGACACGAAGTCGCCCGCATAGACGCGGAAGGCGTTCTGTTCGCGGGTCTCGGCGAAGTAGGGGAACAGGGGCTCATATTCGAGGCCGACAAGTTCCGCCCCTTTTTTTGTCCAGATGACCTTGTAGGCGCTTGTCTCCTCGTAATAGGCGGGAAGGCGGGCGGCGGCGAGGATGTAGCGGACGGGTTCCGGCGCGGTTTCTTTCGTTACGGTTTCTTCTATTAATACGTAGTCGATGTCGGGGCCGACGGTCAGGGCGAGGTTGGAGGGTAAGGTCCACGGGGTTGTGGTCCAGGCTAACAGATAAGTCGGGGGCGTTGCGGTCGCAAAACCGCTTTGCGGTTTTGCTTCTGGAGTTTGCGCCGCAAACTCCACGGGGTGGGATGCCTTCGGGGGCGTTGCGGGGGTGTCCCCCGCAGAGGGGG
>JAISZQ010000172.1 GCA_031269165.1 Spirochaetaceae bacterium | reverse complement strand
TGTTGCGGGCGAGCTCGCTTTCCGAAATGCCACACCTTGATTCCGCCGAGATACGGGGGCGTTGCGGGGGGCTCCCTACAGTCCTCAACATCCTGTTTCGGACTTCCGGGCCGGGGCGTGGCAAATGCTACGCATTTGCTTTCAGTAATGCGTCCGTCCGTGGACGCTGAGCAAACCGGCACTTGCGCTTATCGGTTTGCTTAGGGTACGCCCACTAAGCCAAGCAACGCTTACCATGCACCGCATCGTTTTGTCCCCGTTGAAGGGGGTAGCGTAGGGCGTAGACCGAAGCGAGGGGGAAGGCGCGGCAACTTCATTGCCGTTCCCCCTCTAGCTTTTGGAACAGCCTCCACTCATTTCACTTTACCGAGCCAAGCACTCCCGCCACAAAATGTCTTTGCAGGGCGAAAAAGATTATGACCGTGGGCAGGGTGCAAATAGTAACCGCCAGCATGAGAATTCCGTAATCCGTCGTATAACCCGATGTAAGGGACGTTATCATCAAAGGCATGGTCTGGCTTTCCTGACGCTGCATAATAATAAGCGGCCATAGATAATTGTTCCAGGTATTCATAAACGTTACGATTCCAGCGGCGACAAAGGTCGGCGCCATTAACGGCACATAGACCTGAAGATAAATGCGGAATTCTCCCAAGCCGTCCACACGGGCGGCCTGTACTATCTCATAGGGGAAGGACACGCTGGACTGCCGGAAAAAGAAAATAAGAAACGCGGTGGAAAGCGAAGGCAGAATAAAACCCGCTGTGGTGTCAAGAAGACTGAACTGGCTGAACATTTTAAACAGCGGAACCATAACAGAGGCGAAAGGCACCATCATGGACAAAAGAAGGGCGGCTATAAGGCGGTCTTTGCCCCGGCTCCGGTAGGTCTGGAAACCGTATCCCGCCATTGAACATACAAAGAGGCTGGCAAAAACGCCTATTACGGTGATACGCAGCGAATTCCAGAAGGCGCGGCCGACAGACACGGTAGCCGTAAGGGTTTTGATGTTTTCGATAAGATATAATCCCGGAGAAATCCTTCCGGCGATTATATCAACGCTCCTGTTGGTCGCCGAAATAAGCATCCACAAAAAAGGAATAACCGAAAAAGCGCAGACCAAAATCAAAAAAACATACATAGGGATTTTTGAAAGCGTCTTATTTGAAAGCGTCTTAACGGATGTTCCCGAAAGAGTTTTTAATTGTTTCATTGCCGGCCTCCCGCCTTCATTTGAATAAACGATAATAACGCCACCATAAACAGAATCATATACGAAACTGCGGCGGCGTATCCGAACTGCGGATTATACACAAAAGACAGATTGTAAATGTAATTTGAGATGGTAATCGTCGCGTTGCCGGGCCCTCCTCCGGTCAGGTTTTTCACCTCGTCAAAAAGCTGGATAGTTCCGTTGGTTGACATAATAGTCGTAAGAAGGATTACGGGACTGAGGAGCGGCAGGGTGATCTTAAAAAACTGCTGAACGGAAGAAGCGCCGTCGATTTCCGCCGCTTCGTAAACCGAGTGGTCAATGTTTTGCAGACCCGCAAGGTAAAAAATAGTATTGTAACCGGTCCATCTCCAGGTAATTACGAGGATTATAACAACCTTTGCCAAAACAGGATGGGTAAGCCAGTTTACCGGTTCGGAAATCAGGTGAAGCTGCATAAAAATGTAATTCACAATGCCGTCAACCGAAAAAAAGGTCTTAAAGATCATCGCGGAAGACACCAGCGCGGTGGCGCAGGGAAGAAAAACCAGGGTTCTAAAAAGCCCTTTTAGTTTTAGGTCTTTTGAATTCAGGATTGACGCAAGGACAAGCGCCATAAAAAGCATTATCGGAACTTGGACAATCAGATAAACAAAAACATTTGCGACCGAACTGAGGAATATTTCGTCCTGAAACAGCCGGTAATAATTACGGGCGCCGGTAAAACGCAGATTATTTCCAAGCCCCGTCTGGAGGGATAAAATAAAAGCGTTAAGCATGGGGTAAAAGGAGAAGACAAAAATAAGAAGCGATGCCGGGGCCACAAAGTACCAGCCCCACCGGACGTATTTTCTTTCCAAACTGCGGTGTTTCATGTTATCCCTCCCTTTTTTACTGTCCCGCTATGAGAAATTCAACGTTCTTCTGCGCGGTTGACAGGGCTGTGTCTGCCGGCGCTCCCTGAATAATATCGGCAAGGGCGCGGGATACCGCGTCCCGGGCTTCGTAATTAAATAGCCCGTATTTAATGAGCGGCACCTTGCTCGCGTACCCTACAATGTCTTCGTATATCTTCTGACCGCCGAAGAAATCGTTGGGCTGCCCGTATACCGCAGATTTACTGGCGGGAAGCCAGGTGGAGATTGCCCCTGATGAGGGCAGAATGGTTTCGTACAGTTCCACGCTGCCCGCAAAAGTCTTGTTCAGAAAATCCAAGGCAATATCGGGATATTTGGTATTCGCCAGAACCACCCAGCTTGAACCGCCCACGCTGCTGTAGTTCACCCCGCCCGGAACATTCAGCCGGGGAGTATTCACCACCGCCCATTTGCCGGACAGGGAAGTCTGGGCGGTAATGGAGCCTATGATCCAGCAGCCGTTAATCGTAGAAGCCACACTATTCAGGCTTGCTATATAGGCGTTCCAATCCGATGCAAGAAGGATGATCCCCGCGTCCACCATAGCCTTATACTGCTTAACCGCTTCTTGGAGCGCCGCGTTATTGGCGATGCTGACGTTTCCCTGACCGTCAAAGAACCACGATCCGGCGCTTTGCATCATCAGGGGAATGATGTCGTTCTCGTTCCCCACAGCGGAAAGCATGGAAGCGCCGGTTTTCTGTTTTACGATTTTTCCCAGTTCGATAAACCGATCCCAGGTAATATCGTTAAAATCGGAAACTTCCAGTCCGGCCTGTTCAACCAAATCCCGGCGGATAAAAGTTCCGGTGGCGCCGTTGTCAAAGGGGACGCCGTAGATTTGCCCGTTAATGGTGGCGACGTCAACCTTGTACTGGGCAAACTGGGACACTTCCACTTTGCCGTTCACCGGCAAAAACGCCTTTGGATAGGTTGCCGCGTTTTTCTGAATCGCGTTGTCCTGCATCAGGATAATATCCGGCAGGCTGGCGGTCTGGTTTGCCGAGAGCGCGGTGAGCAGCTTTTGCTGGAGATCCGCCCAGGCTGTTTCGACCACCGTAACCGTTACATTGGGATTCGTTTTTTGGTAGATCCGGGCCGCCTCATTCATGGCGTACACATTGAATGTGGGGTCCCAGCACCACACGGTTAAAGTTACCGGCGCGTTTGGATCCGCCGTTGCGGTTGAGTCAGCCGATGCGGTTTTCTGCCGGCTGCATCCGGTAAATGCCATTATGCCGGTTAAAAGCATTACCGGCATTACTACTGCGAACAATTTTTTCATATTGTTCCTCCTCAAAAAAATGTATGATAGCCTATTTCCCCTTGCGGGATTATAGGGTGTATCCGATTGCGTAACTCCACCGCAGCGGGCCCGCCCCTACAGGCGGCAAGGAACAGCAAGATTGATTTCACAACCTGTCTCCCTGTTCAGTTGCAATTTCCACCGCTTCCCAGGGCTTGAGTTTTTTTACGCCGTCTTTCGTCTCAACGAATTTAATATCCGGCGTAAAGTTCAGTAAAAAAATGTACCGCGTCTTGCCATCGCTCCTCACTTGGGCGGTAACGCCTTCGGGGAGTTCCGCGTCAATGATCCGCGGAATGTGATATTCCCGGACAATATACGCATAGAAATCATTGAGGAATGCCTGTTCGGTGCGAGCCGCGATGTACCATGCGGCTCCCGAACCGTACTTGTTTACCGTAACCACAGGCTCCCCCTGGTAAAAGTCGCTGCCATAGGTCAGGAATGTTTGCGCGGTCGCGGTCAAAGGATGAATACGCTCGCAAAAATCGAAAATCCGGTACGTCCTCATTCGGCTGTCCCAGAAGACATGGTTGCGATCATCAGGATACAGCGCGTCGATCTCCTCGGACCAAATGCCCAGAACGTCCTTGAGGGGTCCGGGAAATCCCCCAAGGTAACACAGATCGTTTTCATCTACATAACCGGTACCATAGGTGGCGGCAAACACCCCGCCCGATTGCACAAAAGACGCTATTTTTTCCGCAAAGCCGGGGCGCAGCATATAGAGCATGGGCGCGACAATGAGGTCGTAGCCTTCAAGGGAACGGGTCTGGTCTATCACATCAGTTGAAATCCCCAGCCCCCAAAGCGCGCGGTAGTGACTGACAACCGTTTCTTTATAGCCGGTTTTTTCCTGCAAGAAACCTTTGGCATCCGCGAGCGCCCAGAGAACGTTCCAGTCGTAGATGATTGCGGCGGACGAGGGGGTCGCGGCACCCGCAACGCCCTTCATCGCCGCAAGCCGCCTGCCAACATCGGCCACCTCGCGGAAAACACGGGTATTTTCAGTGCCCTCGTGGTCAACCACCGCGCCGTGGAACTTCTCACTCGAACCCCGGCTCTTGCGAAACTGGAAATATTGCACCGTGTCCGAACCGTGAGCCACGGCTTGCATGGATTGGAGCGTGTGGACTCCCGGTCTGTGGAGTTTCGCCACAGACCGCCAGTTGGTGGCGCTGGGCGAAGATTCTATCAGCATGAAGGGTTTGTCTTTGAGCGAACGGGCGAGATCATGGGCGAATGACCGGTAGGAGGCGATATCAATATCCTTCTCCGTGGCGGTCCACTCGGGGTAGTTGTCCCATCCGGCGACATCCATTACTTCCGCAAGCCGGAAGTAATCAGTGCCGTCTTTATCGCACATCAGGTTCGTGGTGCAGGGCACGTCCGGGGTGATTTTTTTGAGCGGCGCGGTTTCGTGGAGATAGAAATCCACCACTTGTTCGGTGGTAAAACGCTTCCATTCCAGGTTGAGTCCGTGAGTGTGCGCGTCTCCCAAAGGGGACGGGCTTTCAATGTGCGACCAATCGGTGTAGGTGTGGCTCCAAAACGAAGTCCACCAGGCCTCGTTCAGCGCGTCCAGCGAACCAAAGCGTTTTTTGAGATAGGCGCGAAACCTTTCCTGACATAAGGGGCAGTGGCACTCCCCGCCGTACTCATTGGAAACGTGCCAGACCGCCAGAGCCGGGTGGTTC
>JAISZQ010000129.1 GCA_031269165.1 Spirochaetaceae bacterium | reverse complement strand
CGAAAAGGCATACGTTTTTCCAAGGATCCGCAGATGCATAAAATCGCTGTCGCGCTTGTGATTAACTTCTGGTTCTTTCACAGGATTGTTTGGTAAACAACATTTTTCGCCCATGACCCGAAAATCGCCCTTCGCGGACAAGCATACAAGGATTAAGTTATGGCAATAGCGCAACTAAAACAAGAGTTACACGGTTCTATCGACACAATGACAGACAAAGACTCGAAGATGGCAAGGCCGTTTATTTCTGTCTGTGATGAGATAGATTATGTAATTGAAACAGATTTGACCGATGAGGAACGTGCGTTTATTGAGGATAGCGCGAGGCGATACCGTGACGACCCGTCAGGGTTTGTGTCTTTGGCCGAAGCGAAGCGGCGGCTGGGGTGCCGTCTGGGTGAAAGCCGGGATATGAACGGCACATAAAACGGCATACAGACTGTTTTGTTTGTATGCGCTTGTATTTTTTCCGGTTGCGCGATGTAAATTAGGTAAGTTGTTATAGCGTAAGGGGATATTTGTCCGTGCTCGTTTCTGTGCGTTTTTTCTAGTTATGGCTTGGGCTCTCTCTTAATCTGTGGGTCGCAGGTTCGAAGCCTGCACGGCTCAAGCCCCAAGGATAAAAAAAGTGCGTCAAAACAGATCGCCGCCGTTTCCGGGTTTTTAGGGGCTATCCCTCATAAGGCACCCAAAAGATTTCGGCGTTTCCTCGAAAATTAGTTCCCCCAACAGACGGTTTTTATGGTATATTTAGAGTATGGCATCTTTATTGATTAAAAACGGTTATGTTGTTACGGAACGGGACGAGGCGGCGCGTGATGTGCTGGTCTCAGGCGAGACGATCACGAAGATTGGGGAGGCCGGGGAAAACCTTGTCCCGGTGGATCCGGACACGGCGGTGATTGACGCGGCGGGTAAGATCGTGATCCCCGGCGGCATCGACGCGCACACGCATCTGGGACTGGACGTTGGGTTCACGACGGCCAGCGACGACTTTTTCACGGGGACGGTCGCGGCGGCGCACGGCGGCGTGACGGCGATTGTCGATCATCCGGCGTTCGGGCCTGCGGGTTGTCCGCTTTGCCACCAGATCGAGCGGTATCTCAGGCTCGCGGAGGGGAACGCCGTCATTGATTATGGGTTCCACGGGGTGATTCAGCATGTTGACGATGCGGTTCTGGACGCGATGCCCGCTCTCGCCGCCGACGGTATCACGAGTTACAAGGTGTATCTCACGTACGACTACAAAATCGAGGACGGCGGTCTCTACCGTGTTCTCGAAAAGGCAGGGGCGGAGAACCTGCTCATCACGGTGCACCCGGAAAATGACGGCGTGATAAATCATCTGCGCCGGATGTTTGTTGCCGCCGAGAAGACGGCGCCGCGTTACCATCCGCTCTCGCGGCCTGTCGAATGCGAGGCGGAGGCGATCAACCGCATGATCCTCTTTGCGCGAATGACGGGAGACGCGCCGCTCTACATCGTGCATCTCACCAACGGACTGGGGCTGGATTTTATCCGCGCCGCACGGGAACGGGGACAGCAGAATCTCTACGCCGAGACCTGTCCCCAGTACCTTCTGCTTGACGAAAGCCGTTACGACTTGCCGGGAGACGAGGGGCTCAAATACATTATGTGCCCGCCGCTACGCACAAAGGCCGACCAAGAGGCGTTGTGGGCGGGCCTTGCGCGGGGGGACATTGACGTTATCGCGACCGACCATTGCCCCTTCTTCTTTGCAACCCAGAAAAAGCGCGGCTCAGGCGACTTTACCCGGACACCCAGCGGCGCGCCCGGCGTTGAGGAACGGTTGACGCTCATCTACAGCGAAGGGGTGGTCAAGAACCGGCTGACGCTCCGGCAGTTTGTCAACCTGAACAGCACCAACCCGGCGAAACTGTTCGGGCTGTATCCGAGGAAAGGGGTGCTCCAGAAGGGCTCGGATGCCGACATCGTTATCCTCGACCCGTCGGCCCGCACGGTTCTCTCCACGAAAAACAGTCACAGCAACGTGGACTACACGGCCTACGAAGGCTTTGCCGTTATCGGCAGGCCCGTAACCACCATCGCTCGCGGCGAGGTGATCGTCCAGAACGGCGTTTTCAAAGGCGCGAAAGGCCGGGGGCGTTTTCTGAAACGGGAAAAGAGACAGGGCATAAACGCATGATTTAACCGCGAACCTCAAGGGATAGAATATCCCCGGCCTCCGGCCCGCACTAATTCGAACAGACGCGTTTGTTCGTGAGGCTCGTGAAGTTCGTGGTTCTCAAAATTGCTCTGTGTTGGGATTGAGGAGGAAAATGATGAACAGTTTGTTTTGTGTGCTTCGTGAACGGCTTGCCGCCGGGGAAACGGTGGCGCTCGTATCCATCGTCCGCACCGAAGGTTCCACGCCTCGCAAAGCCGGTTCGCTGATGCTGGTCGATAAAGACGGGTGGGTGTGCGGTTCCATCGGCGGCGCGATCGTCGAGCATCTTGCCATCGAGGAAGGGCGGCGTCTCATTCGGGAACAAACGGACGGCGCGCCCAAAGACTTCATCCTCCGCCCGAACGAGATCAGCGACATCGGGGCCCAATGCGGCGGCACGATAACCGTCTCCTTTACCCGCCTCGACCCGCAAACGCCCGGCATTGATGCCATCGTTGACGCAATCATCGCGCAACACCCGGCAGACGCGGGAACCGTCTACATCTTCGGCGGCGGCCACGTCGGGCAGGCAACCGAGCCGCTCCTTTCCCGCCTCGATTTTCGCTGTGTCGTCTACGACGACCGGGCAGAGTATGCCGACCCTACCCTCTTTAGCCCCGATGCCCGGACGATCTGCCACCCGTTCTCCGCAATAGCCGAGAAAATCACGCTCACCGCCGACGACTACTGTGTCGTACTCACCCACGGTCACCAGTCCGACTACGAGGCGTTTTCCTTCGCGCTGGAAAGCCCCGCCCGTTACATCGGCGTCATCGGCAGCAAGCGCAAAATTGCCTTTGTCGAGGGCCGCCTCAAAGCCGCCGGGTTTACCGATACCCACATCCATGCCCCCCGCGTCCACGCCCCCATAGGCCTGGACATCAGCAGCGAGACCCCGACAGAAGTCGCGGTGTCCATCGCGGCAGAGTTGATCATGGTACGGAAGAAGGGATAGGCGCGCGTCGCGCGAATGGATAATGCGCCAATTCAAGTCTGAAGTGCAAAAAAGCAGTGTCTGGCCGCAAAGGATGCAAACGTAGTTTGCGCGCCGACTTTGTGTCCAGAAATTCATTAAAGGCGTAATTGACAACCGGTTCAACACACATTATGGTGATACTATGGAAATTGTATTAAGACCGGAAGAAGAAAAAGATTTCAGGCGTGTCGAGGAATTGACCAGAGAAGCGTTTTGGAACGTTTATGCTCCGGGATGTTGCGAACACGTGCTGGTTCACAACCTGCGAAACGCGAAAGAGTTTGTCAAGGAATTGGACTTTGTGGCGGTGTGCGGCGATACCATTGTCGGGAATATTGTGTATGCGGAAACAAAAGTAAAAAACGATGACAGCGAATATCCCGTGCTGACATTCGGGCCGGTAAGCGTGTTGCCGGAATATCAGAATAAGGAAATTGGAAGCGCGTTAATAAACCGGACCATACCGTTAGCACGAGACAGGGGGTATAAGGCGATAATACTCTACGGCGATCCCGCATTTTATAAACGATTTGGTTTTAAGGAATCGAAAGAATACGGCATAACCAACAAGGGGAAAAAATATCCGGCGGCGTTATTGGTTTGCGAGTTGTCCGCCGATGCCTTAAACGGGATAACGGGCATATTTGAAGAAGGGGAGATATACGACATAAGCGAAGACGAGATCGATGCGTTTGAGCAGGGATTTCGCAAAAAAGAAAAATATGTTACCAAGACGCAGGAAAGATTTTTGGAAATAGCGAGTAAATATGTGTAGTACGGAACGTGTTGCGGACACCATAAACTATCTCGCGTTATTGCGCGGCATCAATGTCGGCGGAAACAATATCATAAAAATGGACGCGCTCAGAACCTTGTTTGAAGGGCTGGGTTTCACCGGGGTAACGACGTATATTCAAAGCGGCAACGTTCTGTTCAAAAGCCCGCGCCACGACAGGCGGCATTTGGAAGAACATATAGAACGGGCGTTACGGGAAAAAGTCGGCGGCAGCATACGTGTCGCGCTGTTGACCTCTGCGGAAATGGAAGAAATAATCGTCCAAAAACCGGAAGGCTTTGGCGAAAACAAGGAAGCCTATCGATATGACGTGATTTTTCTCATGGGAACATTAACGGCGTCTGACGCGATAAAAGAGTTTCGTCCCAGAGAAGGCGTTGATACCATAAGCGAAGGAAAAAAGGTGCTCTACATAGCGCGGCTCGTAAGCCAGATAACGAAGAGCCGTTTTTCAAAAATAAGCGAATCCTGGATATACCCGGACATAACCATACGGAACTGGAACACAACGGAAACGCTCTGCCGACTCGTGCGGGGAAACGCATAGAAATAAATTATTTGAGCCTGTTCCAAAACTCATTGACTGTGCGCTAACCGCGCACGGTTTTGGAACAGCCTCATATTACAATAACGAGAGGTTGTTCCAAAACTCCGCAGGATACAAGTTTCCGCCGTGAT